>CAJPJN010000037.1:0-11135 GCA_905369855.1 Streptococcus oralis
AAATCCACCAACCAGTCCAACTAATAGGAGGGTAATCAAACCGTAACCGATAGCCTGATCTGTTGAGAAGAAGGTTGTGAGGGCACTGACGAGAGCAAAGAGGCTAGTGATGAAAAGAGCTGAATCCATAATCATCAGTTTCGGATCGTCATTTTCCTTTGGATGCTCTTTTTCATATTGTTCCTTGACAGTGAAACTATGAGCCCAGTGGGTCGGTGCGCCATAGAGGGAACGAGCAGTCGTACCCTTGGCTTGCTCTTCAAGGATTTGGGGAATAACTTCCTCAAAAATAGCCTTGATTTCAGCATCTGTTTTCCCATCTTTGATGAATTGTTGGGTAGCGATGTGGACAAACTCTTGGTTTTTCTTTGTTAATTTTTGTAGATCAATCTGAGACATAGGAACTCCTCTTAGAACCATTTTTTATGGATGAGATAGAGAGTGAGCGAGACACTCATAGCAAAGGCGATAAAGACGATTAACCAGAAGGCATTCGGCTCGCCGTTTAGGGGGATTTCATTATCCTTAAAGTTCATCCCGTAGGCAGAAAAGACCATGGTTGGGATGGACATGACGATGGTCACAAGGGCCAAGGTTTTCATGATGTTGTTCTGGTTGTTGGAAATGATAGAGGCGAAGGTCTCTGTCATAGAATGCAAGACGTTTCCATAAATGTCTGCCATCTCGATGGCCTGTTGGGTTTCAATCAGGGTATCTTCAAGCAGGTCTTCGTCCTCAAGGTATTTCTTGATATTACTGGTTGAGCTGGTCAATTTCTTAATCACACGCTCATTTGTTTTGAGGGAAGCCTTGAAATAGACGATGGTTTTTTCCAATTCCATGAGCTCAATCAATTCTTCATTACGAGTTGATTGATGCAGTTGACTTTCGATTTGTTCACTCTTACGGTCAATCGAACGAAGGGCTGTTAGGTAAAGCTCTGCATTGCGATAAAGAATCTGGAAGATAAAACGCGAACGCATGAAAGTGTAGAAATTACGCAAGCGACGGTTGATAAAGACATCAAGGACTGGTAATGGTTCCAAACACGTAGTGATAATGGTTTCCTCGGTGATGATAATACCAAGCGGGATGGTTACGTAGTAGGTGCGGTTATTTCTTTCTTCTGTGACAGGCACGTCAACGATAATCAGGGTGTACTCGTCTTCAATGGTAATACGAGACATTTCTTCCGCATCGAGCGGTGCTCGAAGGTCGGCAATATCGATATCGAAGGCGTTAGCGATTTCGAGTGATTCATTTTGAGTCGGATTGACGAGATTGATCCAAGTACCCGGTTCAAGCGTATCGATCTCTTTAAATTCAGTTGTTGTAGAGAGAAAAACTTGTTTCATATCCCTTATCCTTTCTCATTTTTCAGATTTTTTCACACCGTACTATTATACTACAAAATCGGCCTTTTGGGTAATAGAATCTCACTTTTTTTGGTATAATGGTAAGCAATAATGGACTAGAAAGAACAAAGATGCAAGATAAAATTGTCATTCATGGGGCGCGTGCCCATAATTTAAAAAATATTGATGTGGAGATTCCAAGAGACAAGCTGGTTGTTGTGACTGGTTTGTCAGGATCGGGGAAATCCAGTTTGGCCTTTGATACCCTCTATGCGGAGGGTCAACGTCGCTATGTGGAGAGTTTGTCAGCCTATGCTCGTCAATTCTTGGGAAACATGGAGAAGCCTGATGTAGATGCTATTGATGGTCTCAGCCCAGCTATTTCCATCGACCAGAAAACGACTAGTAAAAATCCTCGCTCGACCGTGGGAACCACGACTGAAATCAATGACTATCTGCGTCTCCTCTACGCACGTGTGGGGACGCCTTACTGTATCAACGGGCATGGAGCTATCAAGGCTTCTTCTGTGGAGCAAATCGTGGATAAGGTTTTGGAGTTACCTGAACGCCAACGTCTGCAAATCTTAGCCCCAGTTATTCGTAAGAAAAAAGGACAGCACAAGAGCGTTATTGAAAAGATTCAGAAAGATGGGTATGTTCGTGTCCGTGTGGATGGGGAAGTCTATGATGTGACCGAAGTGCCAGAGTTGTCTAAGAGCAAGCAACACAATATCGATGTCGTGGTTGACCGTATTGTTATCAAGGAGGGCATTCGTAGTCGTCTCTTTGATTCCATTGAGGCTGCCCTTCGTATCGCAGAAGGTTATGTCATTATCGACACCATGGACGACTCTGAGTTGTTGTTTTCTGAGCATTATGCCTGTCCAGTTTGTGGCTTTACTGTTCCAGAGTTAGAGCCACGTCTCTTCTCATTCAATGCTCCTTTTGGTTCTTGTAGTGAGTGTGATGGCTTGGGCATCAAGCTGGAGGTGGATACTGATTTGGTAGTACCAGATGCCAGCAGAACGCTACGTGAGGGGGTGCTAGCACCTTGGAATCCTATCTCATCTAACTACTATCCAAATATGTTAGAGCAGGCTATGACAGCCTTTGGAGTGGATATGGATAAGCCTTTTGAGGACTTGTCAGAAGAAGATAAGAACTTGATTCTCTATGGATCGGATGGCAAGGAATTCCATTTCCACTATGAGAATGAATTTGGTGGTGTGCGCGATATTGACATTCCGTTTGAAGGAGTTGTCAATAATATCAAACGTCGCTACCATGAAACTAATAGTGACTACACTCGCACCCAGATGCGCCTCTACATGAATGAGCTGACCTGCGGAACCTGTCACGGCTATCGTCTCAATGACCAGGCCTTGTCTGTCCGTGTTGGTGGTGAGCAAGGACCACATATCGGAGAAATTTCAGACCTGTCTATCGCAGACCACTTGGAATTAGTCAGTCAGTTGACTCTTTCTGAAAATGAAGCCATCATTGCTCGACCTATTCTCAAGGAAATCAAGGATCGTTTGACCTTCCTTAATAACGTGGGTCTTAACTATCTAACCCTGTCACGTTCGGCAGGAACCCTTTCAGGTGGGGAAAGTCAACGTATTCGCTTGGCAACCCAGATTGGTTCCAACCTATCAGGCGTCCTCTATATCCTAGATGAGCCGTCAATCGGTCTTCACCAGAGGGACAATGACCGTCTGATTGCCAGTCTCAAAAAGATGCGTGATTTGGGTAATACTCTTATCGTGGTGGAACACGACGAAGATACCATGCGCGAGGCGGATTATCTGATTGACGTTGGTCCTGGTGCAGGTGTTTTTGGTGGGGAGATTGTTGCTGCGGGTACGCCCAAGCAGGTTGCTCGCAATAGCAAGTCTATCACAGGTCAGTACTTGTCAGGCAAACGTGCCATTCCAGTACCAGAAGAGCGTCGTGTCGGTAATGGTCGTTTTATCGAGGTGGCGGGAGCGCGTGAGAACAACCTGCAAAATGTCACAGCTCGCTTTCCACTAGGAAAATTCATCGCAGTGACAGGTGTATCAGGTTCAGGTAAATCGACCCTAATCAATAGCATTCTCAAAAAAGCTATTGCCCAGAAGCTCAACCGCAATTCAGACAAACCTGGTAAATTTAAGGCTATTACAGGGATTGAGCATGTAGACCGCTTGATTGATATTGACCAAAGTCCTATCGGACGAACGCCGAGGTCTAATCCAGCTACCTATACAGGAGTCTTTGACGATATACGTGACCTGTTTGCTCAGACTAATGAAGCCAAGATTCGAGGCTACAAGAAGGGGCGTTTCAGTTTCAACGTCAAGGGTGGTCGCTGTGAAGCCTGCTCAGGTGACGGAATCATCAAGATTGAGATGCACTTCTTGCCAGATGTTTATGTGGCTTGTGAAGTCTGCCACGGAACCCGCTACAACAGTGAGACCCTAGAAGTTCATTACAAGGAAAAAAATATCTCGCAGGTCTTGGACATGACCGTCAACGATGCGGTGGAGTTCTTCCAACACATTCCAAAGATTCAACGTAAACTTCAGACCATCAAGGATGTGGGACTTGGTTATGTGACATTGGGGCAACCAGCTACCACCCTTTCTGGGGGAGAAGCTCAGCGTATGAAGCTGGCTAGTGAACTCCACAAACGCTCGACAGGAAAATCTTTCTACATTCTGGATGAGCCGACAACAGGGCTTCATACTGAGGATATCGCTCGCTTGCTCAAGGTTTTAGCTCGCTTTGTAGACGATGGCAATACAGTCCTTGTTATCGAGCACAATCTAGACGTTATCAAGACAGCAGACCATATTATTGACTTGGGACCTGAGGGCGGTGTCGGTGGTGGAACCATCATCGCAACAGGAACTCCAGAAGAAGTAGCGGCCAACGAAGCCAGCTACACAGGACAGTATTTGAAAGGAAAGTTACATCATGAATAAACGTGTACAAGCATTTCTAACTAAAATGCAAGAAAAAGAACTAGATGGCATCATCATCAATAACCTTAAAAACGTCTATTATTTGACTGGTTTTTGGGGTTCGAACGGAACAGTCTTCATCAGCCGTGACCGTCAGGTCTTGGTGACAGACTCTCGCTATATCATTGCAGCCAAGCAAGAAACCAGTGGCTTTGAGATTGTGGCTGACCGTGATGAATTGGCTGTCATTGCAGGAATTGTTAAGGATATGGGCTTGTCTCGAATCGGTTTTGAAGATGAGATTTCAGTGTCTTATTATCACCGTATGCAGGCAGCTTTTGCAGGTTTGGACTTACTTCCACAAACTCAGTTTGTCGAAGGTCTTCGAATGATTAAGGATGAAGCGGAGATTGCAGCTATTCGCAAGGCTTGTTCTATCTCAGACCAAGCTTTCCGCGATGCGCTTGACTTTATTAAGCCAGGAAAGACTGAAATTGAGATTGCCAACTTCCTTGACTTCCGCATGCGTGAGTTGGGAGCATCTGGCTTATCTTTTGATACGATCCTAGCGAGCGGTATCAACTCTTCTAAACCTCATGCCCATCCTATGCACAAACCAGTGGAATTGGGAGAAGCCATTACCATGGACTTCGGATGTCTTTATGATCACTATGTCAGCGATATGACACGGACTATCTATCTGGGGCATGTCAGCGACGAGCAGGCAGAAATTTACAATACGGTTCTAAAAGCTAACCAAGCCTTGATTGACCAAGCTAAGGCAGGATTAGGTTTCCGTGACTTTGACAAAATCCCTCGTGATATTATCATCGAGGCAGGCTATGGCGACTACTTTACCCACGGTATTGGCCACGGCATTGGTCTGGATATCCATGAGGAACCATACTTTAGCCAGACTTCTACAGAAACTATTAAGGCGGGTATGGCCTTGACAGATGAGCCAGGTATCTATATCGAAGGCAAATATGGCGTTCGTATCGAGGATGATATCCTGATTACAGAGACAGGTTGTGAATTGTTGACCCTAGCTCCAAAAGAGTTGATAGTTATTTAAGAGTTAAACAACTCAAATGATTGACTTTTAAATTTTAAAGGTTTATACTGAAAGACGAAAACGGTAGGTGAGGCTACCATAGGGATACGGATGACTACCGCAAAGCAGTGGAGACACTACTCGTTGGTCAACAGTCCTGGTCGCGAAGGCCAAGACTAAGCTCATTACATTGCCCTATGGAGTTAAAGCTTGAACGAAAAACAGATAATTAGTTTTTTAATCCTGCCATTTTATGGTGGGATTTTCTACTGTTTAAATCAAAGAAAGGAGATAGACGATGCAAATTGACGATCATCCGGAACCGCACATACACAGCCAATCGCTGATTTGTGTCGTTCTGCCCTTATAAAGTGATTGGTCTCTGTGTATGAAACACATCATTCATACAGATAGGAGAAACCAATGAAAACTACAAAAGAAAGATTAGCAACAGCTATTCATACATCTTTAAACGAAACTCTCTCTTTTTATAAGACAAGTCTAACAGGCTTGACTGAGGAGCAGGTGGAGAAAAATCGTGACCTATATGGCGAAAATACCATCACAAAGGGTCAAGAAGACAGTATCCTCAAAAAGATTTACGAATCCATTATCAATCCTTTTACAATCATCTTACTGGTCATCGCCGTGATTTCCTTGGTGACCAATGTCTGGTTGGCAAAACCAGGTCAAGAAGATCCGACGACTTCTATTATCATCGTTGTCCTAGTCCTCATTTCTGGTGGCATACGCTTTGTCCAAGAACTCCGTAGTGATAAGGCTGCGACCAATCTATCAAAAATGATTGTCAACACAGCGACTGTCATTCGTCAAGGAGAAATCCAAGAAGTACCTATCGATGATTTGGTAGTGGGTGACGTGGTTAAATTAAGCGCTGGAGACATGATTCCAGCAGATCTTCTTTTATTTGAGTCGCGCGATTTCTTTGTACAACAGTCGGGCTTGACAGGTGAAAGTGAATCGGTTGAAAAATTGGCCTTGACCAAGGCAACAGTTCAACAATCTGATAGTCTGCTAGAAGCAGAAGCGCTCGCCTTTATGGGAACCAATGTCTTGTCTGGTAGTGCCAAGGCCGTAGTTTTAGCAGTTGGTGATGATACCATGATGGGGGCCATTGAGCAGACTTTGAACACCTATGATGAGCCTACTTCGTTTGAACGGGAGATGAATAGTATTTCGTGGCTCTTGATTCGTTTGATGCTGGTCATGGTGCCCATCGTTTTCTTGTCCAATGGTTTAACAGATGGAGATTGGTTAGAAGCTGGCGTATTTGCTTTGAGTGTTGGTGTTGGATTGACACCTGAGATGCTTCCTATGATTATCACGGCCAGTCTAGCAAAAGGCTCCATCATTATGGCCAAGGAAAAAGTGGTTATCAAGAAACTCAATGCCATACAGGACTTAGGGGCGATTGATATTTTGTGTACAGATAAGACAGGAACTCTAACCCAAGACGAAATTGTCCTTGAATATCCCTTGGACATCCACGGACGCTTGGATTTGACCGTCTTGAGACGAGCTTATCTCAATTCTTATTTTCAAACGGGCTTGAAAAATTTGATGGACAGAGCCATCATCAAACGGACTGAAAAGGAAGCAAAAGAACACGCCCTCTTGCAAAATCTGGCTCAAACTTTTCAAAAAATAGATGAGCTTCCCTTTGATTTTGAACGTAGACGGATGAGTGTTATCGTTAAGGATGAACACGAAGTTGTTAGTTTGGTAACCAAGGGTGCCCTAGAGGAAATGTTGACGATTTCCAGTTATGCGGAATACCAAGGAGTGATTACTCCCTTGACAGATGTTATTAGAGAAGAAATATTAGCGGAAGTCCGACAACTCAATCAACAAGGTTTGCGTGTCTTGGGAGTGGCCTATAAGTCAGGTTTGAGGGAAGATCATGCTTATACAGTTGATGATGAAGGGGATATGATTCTAACTGGTTATTTAGCTTTCCTAGATCCTCCTAAACCATCTGCAGCACCAGCAATTAAGGCACTGTTAGAACATGGGGTTCAAACAAAGATTTTGACGGGAGACAACGAAAAAGTTACCCAAGCAGTCTGTGAAAAGGTTGGTTTAGATATCAATCAGATGCTGTTAGGATCTGAAATTGATCAGATGAGTGATCAAGAATTGGCCCAAGCCGTAGAGGAGGTAACCGTCTTCGCCAAACTTTCACCTGACCAAAAAGCGAGGATTATTTTGCAATTTAAGGCTAATGGTCATGCTGTCGGCTATATGGGAGATGGAATCAATGATGCTCCTTCTATGAAAGTTGCAGATGTGGGGATTTCTGTTGATACAGCAGTAGATATTGCCAAAGAAACAGCTGATGTTATCCTACTTGACAAGGATCTCATGGTGCTTGAAAAAGGTCTGGTTGAAGGTCGTAAGGTCTATGCCAATATGACCAAATATATCAAAATGACAGTGAGTTCTAATTTTGGAAATATCTTATCTCTATTGGTCTCTGGAATCTTTTTACCATTTTTACCAATGGCACCAGTCCATTTGATTATCCTAAATCTAGTCTATGATTTGTCTTGTATTGCCTTGCCTTTTGACAAGGTGGATAAAGATTTTTTGAGAAATCCGCATACCTGGGAAGCTAAGTCCATCACACGTTTCATGATTTGGATGGGACCTATCTCTTCTGCCTTTGATATTTTGACCTTTATTTTGCTCTATTTTATCATTGTACCCATGACAACAGGTCAAGCTTATGTCCATGGAGCGGAGTCTGCCGTAGGATTTATTGTCTTGTTTCAGACAGGTTGGTTTATCGAGTCCATGTGGTCGCAGACTATGGTTATCCATATGTTGCGTTCAGCCAAAATTCCTTTTTTACAAAGTCGTCCAGCTTGGCTAGTCCTTGTGACAACCTTATTGGCTGCAGCCTTTGTGACCTTCCTTCCCTACAGTCCACTCGCAATCCTACTTCATCTAACTCCTTTAAAACCGATTTATTTCATCTTTTTACTTTTCATCATTATTTTGTATATGATTAGCGTGACAATTGTGAAAAAAATCTATATCAAGAAATATCAAGAATGGCTGTAAATTTCATTTTGTCAAGAAAAAAGTACGAAAATGACGAAAAAAGTCAAAAAAATTTAAAAATAGGTCGCAAGTCGGATGTTTTTTATGGTATAATAGACTAAACTGATAGTAACATGTAGCGAAAGGGGTAGGTACATGATTAAAATTTATACAGTCTCAAGTTGTACTAGCTGTAAAAAAGCAAAAACCTGGCTCAATGCCCACCAGTTAAGTTATAAAGAACAAAACCTTGGTAAAGAAGGAATTACGAGAGAAGAATTACTGGATATTCTAACCAAAACAGATAACGGAATAGCCAGCATCGTTTCGTCTAAAAATCGCTATGCCAAAGCCCTTGGAGTGGATATTGAAGATTTGAGCGTCAATGAAGTCCTCAATCTGATTATGGAAACGCCGAGAATTTTAAAGAGCCCAATCCTTGTAGATGAAAAACGCCTGCAAGTTGGCTATAAGGAAGACGATATTCGTGCCTTCCTACCACGCTCTGTCCGTAATGTAGAAAATGCAGAAGCACGTTTGCGTGCAGCTCTATAAACATCAAGGCTGGGAGCAACTCCCAGTCTTATTTTAATTTCAAAAAGAAAGAAGAAAGAAATGAAAAAAATAGTTCTTGTTAGTCTAGCTTTCCTTTTTGTCCTGGTTGGTTGTGGACAGAAAAAAGAAGCTGGACCAGCTACAAAAACAGAAAAGGATACGCTTCAATCAGCATTGCCAGTTATTGAAAATGCTGAGAAGAATACAGTTGTAACTAAGACTTTGGTCTTGCCCAAGTCAGATGATGGTAGCCAGCAAACTCAAACTATTACTTATAAAGACAAGACTTTTTTGAGCCTAACCATCCAACAAAAACGTCCAGTTTCTGATGAGTTGAAGACTTATATCGACCAACATGGAGTGGAAGAAACTCAAAAAGCTCTGCTCGAGGCAGAGGAGAAGGATGAGGCCATCATAGAAGCTCGTAAATTAGCAGGATTTAAGCTTGAAACCAAACTATTGAGTGCAACAGAACTTCAAACAACGACTAGTTTTGATTTTCAAGTTCTGGATGTCAAGAAGGCTTCTCAGTTAGAATATTTGAAGAACATTGGTTTAGAGAATCTCTTGAAGAATGAACCAAGCAAATATATTTCAGATAGATTGGCAAATGGCGCGACAGAACAGTAGAAAATCCAAATAAATAGACTGCCTGAATTGTAGAACGTAAGGAATTATGCTATAATGGTACTATTCTAAGGAAAGAGGGTGTTAGAATGGGATTTACTGAAGAAACAGTACGTTTTAAATTGGACGATTCCAATAAAAAAGAAATTAGCGAAACTTTGACTGATGTCTATGCTTCGTTGAACGATAAGGGCTACAACCCAATTAACCAAATCGTAGGTTACGTATTGAGTGGAGACCCTGCCTACGTTCCTCGTTATAATAATGCACGAAATCAAATCCGTAAATATGAGCGAGATGAAATCGTTGAGGAATTGGTCCGTTACTACCTTAAAGGACAAGGAGTCGATCTGTAACCTATGAGAATTATGGGATTGGACGTCGGTTCAAAAACGGTAGGGGTGGCTATTAGCGATCCGCTCGGTTTTACAGCTCAAGGGCTTGAAATCATCCAAATCAATGAGGAGCAAGGCCAATTTGGTTTTGACCGCGTTAAGGAGTTGGTTGATACTTATAAGGTGGAACGATTTGTAGTGGGCTTGCCTAAAAACATGAATAATACAAGCGGACCGCGCGTGGAAGCTAGTCAAGCATACGGAGCAAAGCTAGAAGAGCTTTTTGGTTTACCAGTAGACTATCAAGATGAACGCTTGACAACAGTGGCTGCTGAGCGCATGTTGATTGAACAAGCAGATATCAGTCGCAATAAGCGCAAGAAAGTCATTGATAAGTTAGCAGCTCAGCTGATTTTACAAAATTATTTAGATAGAAAATTTTAATATAAAGGAGAGGCTATGTCACACGATCATAACCACGACCACGAAGAACGTGAATTAATTACACTAGTAGATGAGCAAGGAAATGAAACCTTGTTTGAAATCCTTTTGACGATTGACGGAAAAGAAGAATTTGGTAAAAACTATGTTCTTCTAGTACCAGTTAACGCAGAAGAAGACGAAGACGGACAAGTTGAAATCCAAGCTTACTCATTCATCGAAAACGAAGATGGAACAGAAGGCGAATTGCAACCAATCCCAGAAGACTCAGAAGACGAATGGAACATGATTGAAGAAGTCTTCAACAGCTTTATGGAGGAGTAAAAATGTTCAGTGAACATTTTTACCCTTACGCTAAAAATAAAGACCGTAAGTAAGTCTGGGAGACTGTATCAGCCCAACTCCCAGAAATTGGGAAGAGTTGGAACGTCCGGGGGACGTTTTTAGCCCTGCGCTAGAAATTAGAAACGCAGGCACATTCAGTGGACGTGTTTACCCCACGTTAACTTCATAGTAGCTAGTTATTAGCTAACCAGGTAAGAGGTCGGGACGAAAATCCTGGCCTCGTTTTTGTTAGTTATGAGACTTTATTGAGGCAGTTGATTGAACCTGTAATTAAGGAGATGTATATGTTTGAAGTAGAAGAATGGCTCCATAGTCGGATTGGTTTGAATTTTCGATCAGGTTTGGGCCGAATGCAACAAGCGGTGGATTTGTTAGGAAATCCCGAGAAGTCTTATCCTATTATCCATGTGACAGGGAC
>CAJPJN010000038.1:0-11050 GCA_905369855.1 Streptococcus oralis
GCTTTATTATAATATTCTTATTTAAAACTAAGCAACTATATCATTGCTTGAACTGACTATTTTATATATAGTCTTACTTCGTCCTCACAAAACTATATCAAAAATCAAAAGCGCTTAGGAAAAAACTCTATTTCATGAGAGAATACAATAAATCTTCCCACAATAAAATGCATAATATCAAGTTTTTTGGCTCCTGATATCATGCATTTTCTGTTCTTAAAACCTTTTTTCTCAGTCTATTGTTGTTACAAGTTCATCTTCAAGATACTTGATTGGGGGTAAATCTAAAAACAAATTTTACCCAACTGATCCTTCCATTTCATAGCTAATCAAACGGTTCAGCTCAACTGCATATTCCATTGGAAGTTCTTTTGTAAAGGGTTCTACAAATCCCATAACAATCATCTCAGTTGCCTCAGATTCTGACAATCCACGGCTCATAAGGTAATAGAGTTGCTCTTCTGAAATCTTAGATACCTTAGCTTCGTGTTCCAAAGCGACTTGCGAGTTGTGAATTTCATTAAATGGAATGGTATCTGATGCTGACAAGTCATCCATGATAATGGTATCACACTCGATGTGAGAAACAGATTTCTTAGAGTTTTTATTAAAGGTTACTTGTCCACGGTAGTCAACCTTACCTCCACCTTTAGCGATGGATTTAGACACGATAGACGAGCTTGTATGTGGAGCATTGTGTATCATCTTGGCACCCGTGTCTTGGTGTTGTCCAGCATTGGCAAAGGCAATAGAAAGCATAGTACCACGCGCCCCTTCTCCATCTAGATAAACAGATGGGTATTTCATGGTTGTTTTGGCACCCAAGTTTCCATCAATCCACTCAACAGTTGCATCTTTCAAGGCTTTAGCACGTTTGGTTACCAAGTTATAGACGTTATCAGACCAGTTCTGGATGGTTGTATAACGCATATAAGCACCATCTAAGGCAAAGATTTCTACGATGGCAGCATGCAAGCTGTTACTTGAATAAGTTGGCGCTGTACATCCTTCTACATAATGAACACTTGCTCCCTCATCAACGATAATCAAGGTACGTTCAAACTGACCAGTATTTTCGTTGTTGATACGGAAGTAAGTTTGAAGTGGAATATCTACCTTGACCCCTTTTGGTACGTAGATAAAGGTTCCACCAGACCATACTGCTGAGTTAAGGGCAGCCAATTTGTTATCTGTTGGCGGTACCAACTTAGCAAAGTATTGTTTAAACAAGTCTGGGTATTCCTTGAGGGCAGAATCTGTATCTGTAAAGATAATCCCCAATTTCTGGAACTCTTCCTTCATGTTGTGGTAAACCACTTCTGACTCATACTGGGCAGAGGCACCAGCTAGATAAGCACGCTCAGCTTCAGGAATCCCGATACGTTCAAAGGTTTCTTTAATTTTTTCAGGAACCTCATCCCATGAACGAGCTGGTTTATCAGATGGTTTTTGGTAGTAGATCAAGTCATCAAAATCAATCTCTGACAAGTCTGCTCCCCAAGTTTGCATAGGCATTTTTTTGAAGGTTTCATAAGACTTCAAACGGAATTCTAACATCCACTCAGGTTCTCCCTTAGCAGCTGATAGTTCACGAATGACATCTTCATTCAATCCTTTTCCTGTCGATAGGACAGGCTCTACATCATCATGGAAACCAAATTTATATTCACCAAGATCAATTGGTTTTGGTTCTACTCTTTCTTCAGCCATAATATCCTTTCTTTCATTCTTCATTTCTACTAATCCATAAGGCAAAAGAAACTTGCCTTAGTTATTTTCTTGATTTTCAATTGTTTTCTTCAGGGCATTCCAAGCTAGGGTTGCACACTTGATTCGTTGAGGAAATTTAGCAACACCTGACAAGAAGGCTGCATCGCCTAGTTGGTCTTGACGCTCATCTTTTTGCCCTTGAACCATTTCAGAAAAAATAGTCGCAAGTTCTAAGATTTCTTGTTTGGTTTTTCCTAAAACTGCGTCCGTCATCATGCTTGCAGAGGCAGTTGAGATAGTACAACCTGAGTTTAGAAAAGCGATATCCTCCAAGCGGTCATCTGCATCAAACTTGACAGAGAGATTGATGACATCCCCACAGGTCGGATTGTTGAGACTGATTTGCTCAGCATCTTCCAACTTTCCTTGGTGATGTGGATTTTTCGAATGGTCCGCTACCACTGCCATATAAAGGCTATCCAGTTTAGAAAGTGCCATTGAAAAACTCCTTTGTCTTTTGTAAGGCATCTACTAGCTTGTCGCAATCTGCCTTGGTATTGTAGATATAAAAACTTGCGCGAGCTGTTGCTGGGACATCCAAATACTGAAGCAAGGGTTGGGCACAATGGTGACCAGCACGAACAGCCACTCCTTCATAATCCAGAGCCGTCGCAAGATCGTGCGGATGAAGGTCGCCTAGGTTAAAGGCAATGACACCTGACCGTTGAGCCAAGTCCTGTGAACCATAAATGGTCAATCCTTCAATCGCCTGCAGTTTTGGATAGACGTATGCGATCAATTCCTGTTCATGGGCTTCAATGGCATCCATACCAATGTTTTCAAGATAATCCACAGCTGCTGCCAGTCCAATTGCACCTGCCATATTTGGTGTTCCAGCCTCAAATTTCCAAGGCAATTCCTTCCAACTAGCAGATTGCTCATAGACGAAATCAATCATCTCACCGCCAAATTCAACTGGTGACATTTGCTCCAGATACTTTTCTTTGCCGTAAAGAACACCGATACCAGTCGGACCAGCCATCTTGTGACCTGAAAAGGCAAAGAAGTCCACATCCAAGTCCTGAACATCAATCTTCACATGAGGAGTAGATTGAGCACCATCCACCACCATGATGGCACCAACTTGGTGGGCTAATTGAGTGATTTCCTTGATCGGATTGACCACACCAAGAACATTTGAGGCATGAGCTAGGGAGATAAACTTGACTCTATCAGTCAATTTAACTCGCAAATCATCCATATCCAGAGTTCCGTCCTTGAGATAGACATAAACAAGCTCCGCTCCAGTCTTACGGCAGGCTTCCTGCCAAGGAATGATATTAGAATGGTGTTCCATGACGGAAATCAAGACCTGGTCTCCCTCAGTCAAGACTTCCTCAGCATAACGCGCTACCCAGTTAAGACTGGTTGTCGTTCCTCTGGTAAAGAGAACTTCCTTTGTTGACCCTGCATTGATAAACTTACGAATGGTTTCACGAGCTGCCTCATAAGAAGCTGTCGCCCTTTCTGCCAAGGTATGAACGCCACGATGAACATTAGCATTGTCGTTCTCATAGTAGAGGTTAATCGTTTCCAGAACTGCTAGTGGTTTTTGTGTCGTCGCGGCATTGTCCAAATAAACCAATGGTTCATCATTAACAATCTGGTCTAAAATTGGAAAATCCTTGCGAATCACTTCTACATCTAACATAGGCTACCCCTTAGCGTTTTGACAATTTTTCTTCGATAGTTGCAATCATTTCATCACGAACTTCCTTGACTGGAATCTCAACGATAACAGATCCAAGGAAACCACGAACAACCAAGCGTTCTGCAGTTGCCTTATCCAAGCCACGGCTCATGAGGTAGTACATATCTTCTGGATCTACCTGACCGATAGAAGCCGCGTGTCCTGCAGTTACGTCATTTTCATCAATCAAAAGAATTGGATTGGCATCTGAACGCGCTTGGTCTGAAAGCATAAGAACACGGCTCTCTTGTTGCGCATCTGCTCCCTTGGCACCCTTGATAATGTGGCCAATACCATTGAAGGTCAAGGTTGCTTTTTCAAGAATAACCCCATGTTGTAGGATATTTCCGATTGAGTTGCAACCATAGTTAGTTACACGAGTATCAATCCCTTGCACCTGACGGCCACTTGAAAGAGCTACGACTTTAAGGTCAGCATGGCTACCATTTCCAATCAAGTCGCTATCAATGTCAGCAACGACGTTCCCTTCGTTCATGACACCGATTGCCCAGTCAATGCTTGCATCGTTACCTAATTTACCACGACGGCTAATATAGGCAGTGACGTTTTCACCTAGACGGTCAATCGCAGCAAACTTCACTTGAGCTCCAGAACGAGCAATCACTTCTACTGTAATATTAGCAGTTGCTTTGGCACTTCCTTCACCGCGTGACTCTAAACGCTCCAGATAACTAATCTTAGAGTTTTTACCAGCGATAATCATAATATGCTTGTTAAACGGCACATCACTATCGCTGTCTTGATAGAAAATTCCTTCGATTGGTTCTTTAATCTCAACATTATCAGGAATGTAGAGAACAGCACCACTGTTGAAATAAGCTGTATGGTAGGCTGCCAACTTGTCATCGTCATACTTAACAGATGACATGAAGAATTCTTTGATCAGCTCTGGAATTTCTTCTAAAGCTGAGTGGAAGTCTGTAAAGACGACACCCTGTTCAGCTAACTCAACTGGAGTTTGCTCAAAAACAGTTTGAGTTCCTACTTGCACCAACTTCAAGTGGTTATCTAGTGCAGTGAAATCTGGAACATTTGCTGATGGCTCGCTTTCTGTAATCGTTCCATCACCCAGATTCCAACGGTGGAATTTGACACGCTCAATAACTGGTAATTCTAAACTCTCAATCTTATCAAAAGCTTTTTGACGGAGGTCAGCCAACCAGCTTGGTTCAGCGTGCATTTCTGAAAAAAGTTTAATATTTTCTTTAGTCATTTACTTCTCCTAAAAGATACGAGGGAATTACAATTCTTCCTTGTAGTCGTAGCCAAGTTCTTCAGCTAGTTTTGCGTATCCTTCACGTTCCAAACGCGCAGCCAATTCTGGACCACCAGAAAGGACAACACGACCTTCCATCATGACGTGTACCACATCAGGTGTGATGTAGTTCAAAAGACGTTGGTAGTGAGTGATAATCATAGCACCAAAACCTTCACCACGCATGGCATTAACACCTTTAGAAACAACTTTAAGGGCATCAATATCAAGACCAGAGTCAATCTCATCCAAAAGGGCAAAAGTTGGTTCCAACATCAAAAGTTGAAGAATCTCATTACGTTTTTTCTCACCACCAGAGAAACCTTCGTTGAGGTAACGCTCAGCCATTTCTTCTTTCATGTTGAGCAATTCCATCTTCTCATCCAATTTAGTGATAAACTCACGAACTGAAATCTTTTCATCATCTTCTTTACCAGCATTCATGGCTGCACGAAGAAACTCAGCGTTGGTAATTCCAGGAATTTCTGATGGGTATTGCATAGCAAGGAAAAGTCCCATACGCGCACGCTCGTCAACTTCCAATTCGAGAATGTTTACGCCGTCAAACAAGACTTCACCTTTGGTAACTTCATAGTTTGGATTTCCCATGATAGCGGCAGAAAGAGTCGATTTACCAGTACCATTTGGTCCCATGATAGCGGCGATTTCTCCTGTTTTCAGGGTCAGGTTAACCCCTTTTAAAATTTCTTTTCCTTCAATCTCAACGTGAAGATCTTTGATCTCTAATACTGACATGATAATTCCTTTCTTTTTTAAGACCTTTACAGTTCTTACTGGAAACATACTTGATTTCCCTAGAAAATACGGTAAAAGGTCAATAAATATACTTTTATAGTATAACAAAAAAAAGCCTAAAAGGCTTTGATTTTGTCTAGAAGCTGAGGACTAGTCTTTTCCTTTTAAATGCTGGTCAATGACATCTACAATCTTGCCCATCAAGTAACTAACTCGGAAATTTCTAAAGAGCAAAATGGCCCAAAAGGCTGCCATAATATAACGCCCAGTCATCCAAGCTTCATTGAAAAAATAGGTCTCAGCAGCTGTAAACAGCGCGATGATAATAAATTGTTGTCTATTCATAAACTTATTGTATCATGAAATCTTTCTTTAGTCTTCTTCTACCTTCACTTTATCAGCCAAAAATTCAAATCCTTCTGGAATCAGACTTTCTTCTGCTTCTTTTTCAGTTTGAGAAGATTTGGCTTTGGCTGAAAAGGCTGCGCGAACTTCTTTCCATTCCTCCATGGAAATAGCTAAAATCTCAGGTGAAAAACCTGCTGCCTGACTGAGGATATTGCCAAACATGGTGTTGAGATTGTCTCGTTTCATGGTTTGACCAGCATTGAAGTTAGACTCAAAAGCAAGAATAGCATGGTGTTCATTGGCCGCAACCGGTTGAGAACCAACTAGCAAAGCCTTATCAGGCCCACCTAGACTTTCAATCACCTCTCCCCAGGCATTCTGTAAGCGAATCAGATTTTGACGTGCTAAATCAGGATTTTCAACGGCCTCTTGTAAGATAGATTGAACTTTATTGCGATCCACACGATAGACGGTCTTGCCCGCTGCTGGGCGACTAGGTGCTGGATTAGTTGGCTTAGGTATAGTTCCTACATTTGCGAGTTCTTGCTTAAGACGCGCAACTTCCTGTCTCAGCGAATCAATTTCATGTTCAACTGCCCCAGAAAAAGCTGGTTCAGGCTTAATCTCTGCCAAACGGATGGTCATCATCTCAGCATAAATCTTTGGCTGTAAACTAGACTTAATATCTGCTAAACTCACTGTCGCCAAGCGAATCATTTCAAACAGATTTTCTTGAGGAAGTGCCAAATTTTCTACAAAGACTGGACTATGATGAGTGTTTTCTCCACCTGTTTGAACAATTAACAAGTCTCTTAAATAGTGTAAAAGGTCGGTCACAAAACGAGTCATGCTCTTACCATTGTCAAAGAGAAGATTTAAACAAGCTAATGCTTTAGGAACATCCTGTTGAGATAAGGCAAACACATAATCATCCAAGGCTGATAGACTAATGGTGCCAGTAATTTCTTCAGAGATGGCAGTCGTCAATTCATTTCCCTGTGTCAAACTCAGGGCTTGATCCAAAATAGACAAGGCATCTCGCATTCCACCTTCAGCCCGTCTGGCAATGATTTCCACAGCCTCTGGTTCAGAACTGATATTTTCTTTTTCTAAGATATAGTGGATATGTTCCTTAATATCCTGTGTCTTAATCGATTTAAATTCAAAACGTTGCACACGGGATAGAATAGTGGCAGGAATCTTGTGCAATTCAGTAGTGGCCAAAATAAAGACCACATTCTGTGTTGGCTCTTCCAACGTCTTTATAAGGGCATTAAAAGCCCCTGTAGACAGCATGTGAACCTCATCTATGATATAAACCTTATAACGAGCAAGGCTAGGGGCGTAGGTAGATTTATCACGAATTTCACGGATTTCATCCACCCCATTATTAGAGGCCGCATCCATTTCAATGACATCTTCTAAACTACCATCTGTCACTGCTTGACAAATATAGCAGTTATTACAAGGTTCACCACCCACTTGATTTGGGCAGTTCATAGCCTTGGCAAAAATCTTGGCTACACTGGTTTTTCCCGTTCCACGTGGACCAGAAAAAAGATAAGCGTGACTTATTTTCTCTTGCTCTACTGCTTGTTTAAGAGTCTTAGCCACAACTTCCTGTCCAACCAACTGGGAGAAGTTTTGACTTCTATATTTTCGATAAAGTGCTTGATACATTAGGCTTTCTCCCCAAACATTGTAAAGTCCCATTCTGTCTTTTCAAGCAAAATAGCGACAAATTGTTCCAAATAATCTCGATCCATAGCATCATAATCATCAATCTCTGAAGAATCAAGATCCAGAACTCCAAGTAATTGACCATTCTTAACCATCGGAACAACAATTTCACTTTTAGCGCTACTATCACAAGAAATATAGTTGGGATAAGTTGTTACATCACCAACCAGAACAGTTTCCTGAAAATGAGCTGCCTCACCACAAACACCTTTTCCCAGTGCAATACGAATGCAGGAAACACCTCCTTGGAAGGGACCTAAAACCAATTCCTTTCCATCGAACAGATAAAAGCCTGAAAATACGGTATTAGGAAAGCGTGATTTTAGAAGAGCACTGGCGTTGGAAAGATTAGCCAAGACATTAGTTTCACCTTCCAATAAAAAAGAGAGCTCTTCATTTAACATTTGATAACGTGATTGTTTTTCTGATTCTAACATAGAACTATTATATCAAAAAAGGCTTACAGACAAAAGAAAAATCCCTTGTTTAGAAAACAAAGGATTTTATAAATTTTCAATTTGATTAAAGTTCGATATCACCGAACAAGTCAGCCATTGAGAATCCTGTTTGTGTTTCTGGAAGTTCGAAATCACGTTTTTCTTGACGTTTTGGACGACGTGGACGTGGAGCACGTTTTTCTTCTTTTTGTCCTTCTTCTTGAGCTGGACGCTCTTCAAGAGCTTTGATAGAAAGTGATACGCGCTCTGCATCTGCGTTAACTTCAAGAACTTTAACTTTAACTTCTTGACCAACTTTAAGAGCTTCTTTTGGATTTTCAATACGTTTGTGTGAAATTTGTGATACGTGAACAAGTCCATCGATACCTGGCAATACTTCAACAAATGCACCGAAGTCAGTCAAACGTTTAACTGTTCCTTCTACTACATCACCTTTAGCCAATTTTTGCTCAACGCCATCCCATGGTCCAGGTGTTGTTGCTTTAAGTGAAAGTGATACACGTCCTTCTTCTTCGTTAAGATCAAGGATTTTCACTTCAATTTCTTCACCAACAGTTACAACTGATTTTGGTGATACGTTACGTTCATGTGACAATTCAGTCAAGTGAACCAATCCGTCAACACCACCAAGGTCGATGAAAGCACCAAAGCTTGTGATACGAGCAACTTTACCAGTTACAACATCACCAACAGCCAATTTACCGAATACTTCAGCGCGAGCCGCTGCAGTAGCTGCTTCAACAACTTCACGACGTGAAAGGATGAAGCGGTTTTCTTTAGCGTCAACTTCTTTGATTTTAGCATCAAATTCTTGACCTACAAAACGCTCAGTGTTACGTACGAAACGAGTATCCAACATTGAAGCTGGGATGAATCCACGAACACCTTCAAATTCTACTGAAAGTCCACCTTTAACGGCACGAGTTCCTTTAACAGTAACAACTTCTTCTTCGCGACCAACAAGTTTGTCCCATGCTTTGCGAGCTTCAAGGCGTTTTTTAGATACAAGGTATGTAACTGTATCAGTATCTTTACCAACTACTTGACGAAGTACAAGAACATCCAATACTTCTCCTACTTTAACAAAGTCATTGATATCTGCATCGCGATCGTTTGTCAATTCGCGAAGAGTCAAGACACCTTCAACACCAGTTCCAGAGATTGCAACGTTAGCTTGAGTCGCATCAACTGTCAATACTTCAGCACTAACAACATCACCAGTCTCAACTTGGCTAACGCTATTTAGCAAATCTTCAAATTCGTTCATCTAAAAAATCCTCCAACAATCAAGTTTTTCTTAAACTTGACATACTTATAATTTTTTTCCTAAGCACCCGCAAGGACATGTTTATATCGTTCACGTCTTTCAATTATAAAAATAAAATACCCTAAGATATTTTGCTTTTTATCTTGATCATTACCTAAGAACTGGGGTAGCTGGATTCGAACCAACGCATGAGGGAGTCAAAGTCCCTTGCCTTACCGCTTGGCTATACCCCATTGATGAAATGGAGAGAGAGGGATTCGAACCCCCGAACCCGAAGGAGCGGATTTACAGTCCGCCGCGTTTAGCCTCTTCGCTATCTCTCCTACAATTAACATGGACTATTATATCATGAAAATTTCAAAAAAACAAGACTTATTTTGCTAAATTATAATTTTCAATCAAAATTTCCACAGCTTTTTCCAATTTTTTATAAAAACTATCGACATTCCCATTCTTTATGATGGCAAATTGTCCATCTAATTCGGCAATTTCTCCGATAACTTTTTTACCAATGGTCAACGTATAACCTTCAAAACTGTCTTTTCCTACATTAACCTTGGCATCTGCTACTTGAATTTCAATTTTTTTATCTTTCTTACTCATTTCATACCTCTCTTCACTTTTTCTATTTTACAAGAAAATCCAAAAACTAGCAAGAAAAAACTCTACATCAGGCTTGTCTGATATAGAGTTTTCCGCTTTATTTAATATGCTTTTCTAGTTCTTTTTGGTACTTACCATTTGATTCCAATTTTTCTTTTTGCCATTTTTTCAGTGCTTCTTCATATTCTTTTGTTGTAACAATATCTTTTTGCAATTTCATTCCTTTAAAGATATATGGGTCACCTTTAATACCAACTTGTGAGTATGGTTTTGAGAATGGCACGACATTACTTACAACTGGAGAACCACCAGATGAGGCTGTAGGCATCAATAATGAACTATCTGTCAACCAAGCTTGAGCCTTGGCATATTTTTCATAGCGTTCTTCAAGATTCGTAGTTTCTGAATCGGCATCATCCAATAATTTCTTATACTGGTCCAAACCAAGTTTCGCTACAACATCCTTATCTTTTCCTTTAGTAATACCAAGGTGTTTCATAGCAGAACCTGATTTAGGATCCATGATATTCAAGTAAGATGCTGGGTCTTGATAGCTTGGAGCCCATCCTGTACTGTTCAAATCATAGTCTTTTTGAGAAGGAACACGCGCTTGAGAAGTGATTGTTTCCTTTTCATTATCTGTCATTTGAAGAACATCAATGACAACATTTTCTGCACCAAGAGTTGATTCGATAGACTGTTTGAAAGAATTACTTTGTTGAACGGCGATGGTATCTGTTTGTTCAACTGGGACATCCAAGTGAATTGGGAATGTTACCCCTTTAGATTCCAAGTCTTTCTTAGCTTTTTCGAACGCAGCTTTAGCCTTGTCAGGATTATAGATAGAATCCTTACCGTCAACTAGCTCAACACCTTTCCATTGGTCACCATAGTTCACCAACTCAGCTTGGGCGATTTGACCAAAGCTTTTACCCCCTGCTTGTACAAAGTTGTCAGGAACAAGGCTGTTACGAATAATCTTGTCCGCACCGTCTTCACCATTTAGCTGGGCAGCATAAGAATGACGGTTGAAGGCAAAGTTGATAGCCTGACGGAAGTCCTTATTAAGCATAGCTTCTTTAGTAGAAGTCTTTTGCTCTTCACTTGTTTTCGCAGTTTTATTATATGACTGACGATTTACG
>CAJPJN010000039.1:0-10950 GCA_905369855.1 Streptococcus oralis
TCGAAACAACACAGCAAGTTAAAATAAGGCTTTGTCCGTACACAACTTGAAAAAGTGCGCACCGATTCGGTGCTTTTTATTTTATTATACAAACTTATTGTGGCCGCATTTTTGTTAAAAAACAAATAATATCGTTGTACTTTCATAAAATATAAGTAGAGTAAGTAAGAAATACAGATTTCTTTTTAGATTATGGATGTTCTAAAGAATAGCAATATAAAATAAAAAGAACTGGGATAATTAACTATCCTAGTTCTTATTTTTACATGGAATATTCTTCTATTCCCCCTCAGCTAATTCTTTTCCCAATTGGATGAGGTAATCTTTCAAGTCATCTTTGACTTGTGGGTGTTTGAGGGCATAGTCAATAGATGTTTTCATAAAGCCAAACTTATCCCCAACGTCGTAACGAGCTCCTGTAAATTCACGGGCGAAAACACGTTGTGTTTTATTAAGCGTATCAATAGCGTCGGTAAGCTGGATTTCATTTCCAGCGCCAGGAGCTTGATTTTCGAGGATCTCAAAAATTTCTGGTGTGAGCAGATAGCGCCCGATAATTGCTAAATCACTTGGAGCATCTTCTGGAGCTGGTTTTTCAACGAAAGTTTCGACACTGTAGAGACCATTAATCCCTTCACCCTGAGGAGCGATAACTCCATATGCTGAAACTTCTTCATGAGGGACAGGCATAACAGCAATTGTTGATGCGTGAGTCGACTCGTAATCATTCATCAATTGTTTTGTCAAAGGGACAGCGTTGTCATCTGTGATATCCATTAGGTCGTCACCAAGCATGACAACGAAGGGTTCATTCGCCACAAAAGCTTTTGCTTGTAAGACAGCATCGCCAAGACCACGAGGATGGCTTTGACGGATAAAGTGAAGGCGAATGCCAGTTGTTTCGTCTACCAATTTTAGCAAGTCATGTTTGCCTTTTTCTTTGAGGTTGTACTCAAGCTCAAAGTTTGAGTCAAAGTGGTCCTCAATAGAACGTTTTGATTTACCAGTGACAACCAGAATATCTTCAATACCTGATTTAAGAGCTTCTTCTACGATAAATTGGATAGTTGGTTTGTCTACAATTGGCAACATTTCTTTAGCAAGTGCTTTGGTTGCTGGTAAAAATCGAGTTCCAAGTCCAGCGGCAGGGATAACTGCCTTTCTAACTTTTGATGTCATAAGAATCCTTTCTTTAGAGGGTCAAGACCACTCATTTTCTGCTTTAAATTCATTGTTCATGATGTCATAAATGGCATCTTTAATATTGGTTCCGTGGTAAATAACTTGGTAAATGGCCTGTGTAATTGGCATATAGACTCCAAGTTCTTGCGCTAGTTCATAGGCTGCTCGAGTCGTTGAAATTCCTTCAATTACCATGCCCATATTGGCTTCGATATCGGCTAGGGATTCTCCACGACCAAGAGCATCTCCGGCTCTCCAGTTACGAGAGTGGATGGAGGTTCCCGTTACGATCAAATCTCCCACACCAGATAAGCCACTATAGGTCAATGGACTAGCCCCGAGTGCTACTCCTAGGCGGGTAATTTCTGCCAAGCCTCGAGCGATGATGGCTGCCTTAGCGTTGTCACCACATCCCAGACCATGTAAAGCTCCAGCACCGACAGCAATAATATTTTTAAGAGCACCAGCAGTTTCAACTCCAATAACATCCGTATTGGTATAAAGTCGGAAGTAGTGATTACTAAAGAGTTCTTGAACGTATTGAGCTGTTTGTAAATCTTTAGAAGCAGCAGTGATTAAAGTTAGGTCACGCACAATGGTCTCTTCCGCATGACTAGGTCCTGAAACAACAACAATATCACTGCGGAGATGTTCAGGAATTTCTTCTTCAAGAATGGTTGATAATCGTTTATGGCTATCAGGTTCTAATCCCTTTGATGCGTGCATGATGATAGCCTTATGATCTAAGGTTTGTGCAACTTGTTGGGCAACAAGTCGTGTCACTTTTGTTGGGACAACAAACAAAATCGCATCTACATCTTTCAGTGCCTCTGATAAGTCGGTGTAGGCAATGATATTTTCATCTAGAACGACATCTTTAAAGTAGTGTTTGTTAGTATGATTGGTATTAATTTCATTGATTTGCTCGGGAAGATTTCCCCAAATACGTACCTCGTGTCCATTGTCATTTAAGACTTGTGAAAGGGCAGTTCCCCAAGAACCAGGCCCCAAGACGGCGACGGTTTGTTTTTCCATGTTTTCCTCCTTGATAGAGTTCTCTTTTTATTTTATCACATTCTAGGGGATTTTGCACTTGCATTGCTGGGGAGTGGTGGCTTTGTTACTTGAAAAATATATAAAAACCGAGACGAAGGGATAAACTCTTAGTCTCGGTTTTTATATTCGTTATAATATAGTTAGGTTTATTTCAACTGATCTGTAATGTCTTTTGATAGCAACATTCCCAGATGATAAGTTTTATTGATATATGCAATGACATCATTGATATTTTCAGTCGTTTGAATTTTCTCTTTGATGTCAGCCCTAAATGTTTCATCCTTCAAAAGTTGTTCTTGGTAGAGCCTTTGCAGTCTCTCTTTCTCGTACTTATTGAGCAGAAAAAGGAACACCAAGCTAATCACAACGAGGATATAAGCATATTGGCTCATAGGATATCTCCCTGTATGATAAAGAAGTAGTAGTGAGTAGATTGAATTAGTGAAGCGCCTAACCAAATCACCATAGTTTCGACGTCATGTTCTCTAAATCGATTATATCTAGGGGGCCATGACTAGTGAAGCAGTTAGCTAGTCCGCATATAAGCGGCTAGCGTCTAACAATTAGGAACTTTAGTTCCAATAACTTTAAGATTACGACGTTTTAGGACATAAATCAATCATATTTATGTCCTAAAACTAGTGAAGCGCCTAGCCAAAGTCCGAATAGGATTTGGCGTTAGTTACTTAGATTGCTCTGCAATCAAGTAACTTTGGCGATTTACATCTTCTCTGGCGCTTCTACTCCAAGCAAGCGAAGGGCTTCTTTGAGAACGACTGCGGTTGCGTAGCTAAGGGCTAGACGGCTGTCGCGCTCAGGATTTTCGTCTAGGATACGTGTATGTGCATAATACTTGTTGAAGGCTTGAGCTAGGCTAATTGCAAATTTAGCAATGATAGAAGGTTCAAAGTTATCTGCCGCACGATTGATAATACGTGGGAAGTCTTGGATGAGTTTGATGATTTCCCAGCTTTCAGCATCATTTAAGCTGTAATTAGCCTCTGTTTCTGGTTTGAAATCTGCTTTGCGTAAGATAGATTGGATACGAGCGTAGGCGTATTGAACATAAGGTCCAGTTTCACCCTCGAAGGATACCATAGCCTCTAGGTCGAAGTCGTATCCATTTGTACGGTCGGTCTTGAGGTCATAGAATTTAATGGCTCCAACTCCAACAGCATGCGCTACCTGGTCTTTATTTTCCAGTTCAGGATTTTTAGCTTCGATTTGGGCCTTGGCACGGCTAACAGCCTCTGCAACAGTAGGCTCTAGCAAGATGACATTCCCTTTACGAGTAGAGAGTTTCTTACCTTCTTTTGTAACCAAACCAAAAGGAACGTGAGTAATGTCGTCACTCCAGTCGTAGCCCATTTCTTGCAAGACGGCTTTGAGTTGTTTAAAGTGGGCAGATTGCTCTTGACCAACGACGTAGATAGATTTAGCAAATTGGTATTCGTTTTTACGGTAAAGGGCTGCAGCCAAGTCACGTGTGATATAGAGAGTTGCTCCATCAGATTTCTTGATGAGGGCTGGATGTTCAATTCCATATTTCTCAAGATTGACAACTTGGGCACCTTCTGATTCAACAAGAAGGCCTTTTTCAGAAAGAATGTCTACAACTGCATCCATCTTATCGTTGTAGAAGGCTTCTCCGTTGTAGCTGTCAAATTCGACTTGCAATTCATTGTAAAGGCGGTTAAATTCCACCAAACTTTCATCACGGAACCATTGCCAAAGAGCGAGAGCTTCCTCGTCTCCATTTTCAAGTTTACGGAACCATTCGCGTGCTTCTTCATCCAAGCTAGGGTCATTTTCAGCTTCAGCGTTGATGCGGACATAGAGTTTAAGGAGTTCATCGATTGGATGAGCTTTTACAGCTTCTTCGTCACCCCATTTTTTGTAGGCAACAATCAGCATCCCAAACTGTTTACCCCAGTCTCCCAAGTGGTTGACCTTGACCGTTTGATAACCGATTTTTTGGAAAATATGTGATAAGCTATCTCCGATAACAGTTGAGCGCAGGTGACCAATAGAGAATGGTTTAGCGATATTGGGACTAGACATGTCGATAACAACATTTTCTTGTTTGCCAATATGTTGATCAGCATAGTGTTCTTTTTCAGTGATAACAGCTTGCAATACTTGAGCAGAAATGGCAGATTTATCAAGGAAAAAGTTAACGTAAGGTCCCGTTGCAACAACATTTTCAAAGGCTTGGCTATTAATTTTTTCAGCTAGTTCAGCCGCAATCATTTGAGGTGCTTTACGTTCGACTTTTGCAAGAGAAAAAGCAGGGAAAGCAATGTCTCCCATTTCTGAGTTTTTAGGGGTTTCCAGTAAATTTAAAATAGCCTCTTGGTCCAGGCTATCAATGACGCTAGCCAATTCGCTAGCAATCAATTCTTTTGTATTCATTAAGAGCTCCTTTTTGGACTTTTCTACTATTTTATCACAATTTTAAAGAAAGAAGAAAAAATTTTTGAAATCTCCTATTTTTTTGGTATAATATAGTTATAAAATTAGTTATAAATATTCATATAAGAGGATTTTATGAGAAAAAGAGATCGTCATCAGTTAATAAAAAAAATGATTACTGAGGAGAAATTAAGTACACAAAAAGAAATTCAAGATCGGTTGGAGGCACACAATGTTTTTGTGACGCAGACAACCTTGTCTCGTGATTTGCGCGAAATCGGCTTGACCAAGGTCAAGAAAAATGATATGGTGTATTATGTACTAGCAAATGAGACAGAAAAGATTGATTTGGTGGAATTTTTGTCTCATCATTTAGAAGGTATTGCAAGAGCAGAGTTTACCTTGGTACTTCATACCAAATTGGGAGAAGCTTCTGTTTTGGCAAATATTGTAGATGCAAACAAGGATGAATGGATTTTAGGAACAGTTGCTGGTGCCAATACCTTATTGGTCATTTGTCGAGACCAGCACGTTGCCAAACTCATGGAAGATCGTTTGCTAGATTTGATGAAAGATAAGTAAGGTCTTGGGAGTTGCTCTCAAGACTTATTTTTGACAAGGAGAGACGGAAAATGGCGACAGAAAAGCTATCACCCGGCATGCAACAGTATGTGGATATTAAAAAGCAATATCCAGATGCTTTTTTGCTCTTTCGGATGGGTGATTTTTATGAATTATTTTATGAGGATGCGGTCAATGCTGCGCAGATTCTGGAAATTTCCTTAACGAGTCGCAACAAGAATGCGGACAATCCGATTCCTATGGCGGGTGTTCCCTATCATTCTGCCCAACAGTATATCGATGTCTTGATTGAGCAGGGCTATAAGGTGGCTATCGCAGAGCAGATGGAAGATCCTAAACAAGCAGTTGGGGTTGTGAAACGAGAGGTTGTTCAGGTCATTACGCCAGGGACAGTGGTCGATAGCAGTAAGCCAGACAGTCAGAATAATTTTTTGGTTTCCATAGACCGTGCTGGCAATCAATTTGGCCTAGCTTATATGGACCTGGTGACGGGTGACTTTTATGTGACAGGTCTTTTGGATTTCACGCTGGTTTGTGGAGAAATCCGTAATCTCAAGGCGCGAGAAGTGGTGTTGGGTTATGACTTGTCTGAGGAAGAAGAACAAATCCTCAGTCGTCAGATGAATCTGGTACTTTCCTATGAAAAAGAAGGCTTTGAAGACCTTCATTTACTGGATTCACGATTGGCAGCTGTGGAGCAAGCGGCATCTAGTAAGCTACTCCAGTATGTTCATCGGACTCAGATGAGGGAATTGAACCACCTCAAGCCTGTTATCCGCTATGAAATCAAAGATTTCTTGCAGATGGATTATGCGACCAAGGCTAGTCTGGATTTGGTTGAGAATGCCCGTTCGGGCAAGAAGCAAGGCAGTCTTTTCTGGCTTTTAGATGAAACTAAGACGGCAATGGGTATGCGTCTGTTACGTTCTTGGATTCATCGTCCTTTGATTGACAAGGAGCGAATCATCCAACGCCAAGAAGTGGTGCAGGTCTTCCTCGACCATTTCTTTGAGCGCAGTGATTTGACAGACAGTCTCAAGGGTGTTTATGATATTGAACGCTTGGCTAGTCGTGTTTCTTTTGGCAAAACCAATCCCAAGGATCTCTTGCAGTTGGCGACCACCTTGTCTAGTGTGCCACGGATTCGTGCGATTTTAGAAGGGATGGAGCAACCTGCTCTAGCCTATCTCATCGAACAACTGGATGGAATCCCTGAGTTGGAGAGTTTGATTAGCGCAGCGATTGCTCCTGAAGCTCCCCATGTGATTACAGAAGGTGGCATTATCCGGACTGGATTTGATGAGACTTTAGACAAGTACCGTCGTGTGCTCAGAGAAGGGACTGGTTGGATTGCTGAGATTGAGGCTAAGGAGCGAGAAAACTCTGGTATCAGTACGCTCAAGATTGACTACAATAAAAAGGATGGCTACTATTTCCATGTGACCAATTCGCAACTGGGAAATGTGCCTGCTCACTTTTTCCGCAAGGCAACGCTGAAAAACTCAGAACGTTTTGGAACCGAAGAATTAGCCCGTATCGAGGGAGATATGCTGGAGGCGCGTGAGAAGTCAGCTAACCTAGAGTACGAAATTTTTATGCGTATTCGTGAAGAGGTCAGCAAGTACATCCAGCGTTTGCAGGCTCTAGCTCAAGGAATTGCGACAGTTGATGTCTTACAGAGTCTGGCGGTTGTGGCTGAAACCCAACATTTGATTCGACCTGAATTCGGAGATGATTCGCGAATTGATATCCAGAAAGGGCGCCATGCTGTCGTTGAAAAGGTTATGGGGGCTCAGACCTATATTCCAAATACGATTCAGATGGCAGAAGATACCAGTATTCAACTGATTACAGGGCCAAACATGAGTGGGAAGTCAACCTACATGCGTCAGTTAGCCATGACGGCGATAATGGCCCAGATGGGTTCCTATGTACCGGCAGAAAGCGCCCGTTTACCGATTTTTGATGCGATTTTTACCCGTATCGGAGCAGCAGATGACTTGGTTTCAGGCCAGTCAACCTTTATGGTGGAGATGATGGAGGCCAACAATGCCATTTCGCATGCGACCAAGAATTCTCTCATTCTCTTTGATGAGTTAGGTCGTGGAACTGCAACTTATGACGGGATGGCTCTTGCTCAGTCCATCATTGAATACATCCATGAACATATCGGAGCCAAGACCCTCTTTGCGACCCACTACCATGAGTTGACTAGTCTGGAGTCTAGTTTACAACACTTGGTTAATGTCCACGTGGCAACCTTGGAGCAGGATGGACAGGTCACTTTCCTTCACAAGATTGAACCAGGCCCAGCTGACAAATCCTACGGTATCCATGTTGCCAAGATTGCTGGTTTGCCAGCAGACCTTTTAGCAAGGGCGGATAAGATTTTGACTCAGTTAGAGAGTCAGGGTACAGAAAGTCCTGCTCCCATGAGGCAAACAAGTGATGTCACTGAACAGATTTCACTCTTTGATACGGCAGAAGAGCATCCTATCCTAGCAGAATTGTCTAAACTGGATGTTTACAATATGACACCTATGCAGGCTATGAATGTCTTGGTCGAGTTAAAACAAAAATTATAAAGAATGAATGACTTGTCATTCTAGCTGTATCAAGAAGACTTCTTTGACAAGTTCCCACTTTTTTGCTAGAATAACATCACACAAACAGAATGAAAAGGAGCTGACGCATTGTCGCTCCCTTTTGTCTATTTTTTAAGGAGAAAGTATGCTGATTCAGAAAATAAAAACCTACAAGTGGCAGGCCTTGGCTTCGCTCCTGATGACAGGCTTGATGGTTGCCAGTTCACTTCTGCAACCGCGTTATCTGCAGGAAGTGTTAGACGCCCTACTTGCTGGGAAATATGAAGCTATTTATAGTATCGGGATTTGGTTGATTGGTGTGGCCTTGGTCGGTCTAGTTGCTGGTGGGCTCAATGTTGTCCTCGCAGCCTATATTGCCCAAGGAGTTTCATCTGACCTTCGGGAGGACGCCTTCCGTAAAATCCAAACCTTTTCTTATGCCAATATTGAACAATTTAATGCGGGAAATCTAGTTGTTCGCATGACAAATGATATCAACCAGATTCAGAACGTGGTCATGATGACCTTCCAAATTCTTTTCAGGCTCCCCCTCTTGTTCATCGGTTCGTTTATCTTGGCTGTTCAAACCTTACCTTCTCTGTGGTGGGTGATTGTTCTCATGGTAGTCTTGATTTTTGGTTTGACTGCTGTCATGATGGGGATGATGGGGCCTCGTTTTGCCAAGTTTCAAACCCTTCTTGAACGCATCAATGCTATTGCTAAAGAAAATCTGCGCGGTGTTCGTGTGGTCAAGTCCTTTGTCCAAGAAAAAGAGCAGTTTGCAAAGTTTACGGAAGTCTCAGACGAGCTTCTTGGTCAAAACCTTTACATTGGGTATGCCTTTTCAGTAGTGGAACCCTTTATGATGTTGGTTGGTTACGGGGCGGTCTTCCTTTCTATTTGGCTGGTTGCTGGGATGGTTCAGTCGGATCCGTCAGTTGTTGGTTCCATTGCTTCCTTTGTCAATTACCTAAGCCAGATTATCTTTACTATTGTTATGGTTGGATTTTTGGGAAATTCTGTCAGTCGTGCCGTGATTTCCATGCGTCGTATTCGAGAAATTCTGGACGCAGAGCCAGCCATGACCTTCAAGGATGTCCCAGATGAAGAGTTGGTCGGAAGTCTTAGCTTTGAAAATGTGACCTTTACCTATCCAATGGACAAGGAACCGATGCTGAAAGATGTGAGCTTTACTATCGAGCCTGGTCAAATGGTTGGTGTAGTTGGAGCGACTGGTGCAGGAAAATCAACCTTGGCTCAATTGATTCCACGTCTCTTTGACCCACAGGAAGGGGCTATCAAAATCGGAGGCAAGGATATTCGAGAAGTGAGTGAAGGAACCTTGCGTAAAACAGTGTCTATCGTTCTCCAACGTGCCATTCTCTTTAGTGGAACGATTGCAGATAACTTGAGACAGGGTAAGGGAGATGCTACTCTATTTGAAATGGAGCGTGCAGCCAATATTGCACAAGCCAGTGAATTCATTCATCGTATGGAGAAAAGCTTTGAAAGTCCAGTTGAAGAACGGGGAACCAATTTCTCAGGTGGGCAAAAACAAAGGATGTCGATTGCTCGAGGGATTGTCAGCAATCCACGTATTCTGATTTTTGACGATTCGACCTCAGCCTTGGATTCCAAGTCAGAGCGCTTGGTCCAAGAAGCCTTGGATAAGGACTTGAAGGGGACGACAACCATTATTATTGCTCAAAAAATTAGCTCGGTTGTCCATGCAGACAAGATTTTGGTTCTAGATCAAGGACGATTGATTGGCCAAGGCAGGCATGCAGACTTGGTTGCCAATAATGCCGTTTATCGTGAAATTTATGAAACACAGAAAGGAAAGGAGGAGTAAAATGAAGACAGTTCAATTTTTTTGGAATTATTTTAAAGTCTATAAGCTATCATTTGTAGTTGTTATCCTGATGATTGTTTTAGCGACTCTTGCCCAAGCCCTCTTTCCAGTCTTTTCTGGACAAGCAGTGACGCAGCTAGCCAACTTAGTTCAAGCTTATCAAGATGGCAATCCAGAACTTGTTTGGCAGAGTCTATCAGGAATCATGGTCAATCTTGGTCTGCTGGTTTTGGTTCTATTTATCTCCAGTGTCATATACATGTGCCTTATGACGCGCGTGATTGCAGAATCGACCAACGAGATGCGCAAAGGCCTCTTTGGAAAGCTTGCGCGATTGACGGTTTCATTCTTTGACCGCCGACAAGATGGCGATATCCTGTCTCGTTTTACCAGTGATTTGGATAATATCCTCCAAGCCTTTAACGAAAGCTTGGTTCAGGTCATGAGCAATATTGTTTTATACATTGGTCTGATTTTTGTCATGTTTTCGAGAAATGTGACACTGGCGCTCATCACCATTGCCAGCACACCAGTGGCCTTCCTCATGCTAATTTTCATCGTGAAAATGGCACGCAAATACACCAACCTCCAGCAGAAAGAGGTAGGGAAGCTCAACGCCTATATGGATGAGAGTATCTCAGGTCAAAAAGTCGTGATTGTGCAAGGGATTCAAGAGGATATGATGGCAGGATTTCTTGAACAAAATGAGCGCGTGCGCAAGGCAACCTTTAAAGGAAGAATGTTCTCAGGAATTCTTTTCCCTGTCATGAATGGGATGAGTCTGGTTAATACAGCCATCGTCATCTTTGCTGGTTCAGCTGTACTTTTGAATGATAAGTCTATCGAAACAAGTACAGCCCTAGGTTTGATTGTTATGTTTGCCCAATTTTCTCAGCAGTACTACCAGCCTATTATCCAAGTTGCAGCGAGTTGGGGAAGCCTTCAGTTGGCCTTTACTGGAGCTGAGAGGATTCAGGAAATGTTTGATGCAGAGGAAGAAATCCGACCTGAAAAGGCTCCGGCCTTCACTCAGTTACAAGAAGGTGTCGAAATCAGTCATATTGATTTTTCATACTTGCCTGATAAACCTATTTTGAAAGATGTCAGCATTTCTGCCCCTAAAGGCCAGATGACAGCGGTTGTTGGGCCGACAGGTTCAGGAAAAACCACCATTATGAACCTCATCAATCGCTTTTATGATGTTGATGCTGGTGGGATTTATTTTGATGGGAAAGATATTCGTGACTATGATTTAGATAGTCTCAGAAGTAAGGTGGGAAT
>CAJPJN010000040.1:0-10926 GCA_905369855.1 Streptococcus oralis
CTGCTATCTCAACTAGTCTTGATTTTCTCCTCGCTTTTGCGGGCATTATTCTTATCGGGACTGTCTTTGCCTATACAGCCTTCTTAAAGGGAGCCAGTTTGATTGGACCGGTTAAGTCAAGTTTGTTGGCTTCAATTGAGCCAATCTCTGCGGTTTTCTTTGCCTTCCTAATTATGAATGAACAATTTTATCCTATTGATTTTCTTGGTATGGCAATGATTTTAATTGCAGTCACTCTGATTTCTTTGAAGGATTTATTGTTAGAGAAATAAACAAAAAAATGAAAGTAGATGATAACCACTCTCAAAGAGGGGTTATTTTTACTAATAAAAGCTTTTGAATCTAAATGAATTAATGAAATTTTATAAAAGTTTAAGCCTTTTTTCTTAAAATATTTATATGAGTATAGAATACCTGGAGAAAATATGAATATTTTTAAAAAAATACATCCATCTAAACCTCAAAAATACTTGAGATGGTTTGACATTGTGATTATTACGATCATAATGTTTGGTCAGTTTATAATTCGTTCAACCGAGCTATTTTTAGCAAATACGTTTCCAACGGGTGCATCAAGTACAGAAGGGACAGTTAGACAGGCTGCAAGCGAAGGTGCTGCTTATTTTAGTAATTTTACCCTGCAAACTATATTACTGGCTGTGACCTTACTCTATCTTTTGATTCGAAATTATGATTTTAAACAGCTTCCTATTCGCTGGAATTGGTCCACTATCTTTTGGGTTCCATTTATATTTGCTTTAGTGGGATTGTTTGGAGACTTGGTTACAACTCTCACTGGTAAATATAATTACTTTAATCCAGACCTTTTTGCCTATATAGATTTCACGCAAATAATAGGAAAGTTCTTAGCTCTCAGCCCGATAGCGATTGCCTATGCCTTGCTAAATGGATTTTATGAAGAGTTTTTCTTTCTAGGTTTGTTAACTTCAGTGAAGGAAAAACACAAGTGGTTGATTTTGATTTATTCTACTAGTATTCGTATTTCCTTCCACACCTATCAAGGATTAGTATGGGCTTTGGTAATCGGTGTAGTTTATGGCTTATTCTATTATTTCTTATACAAATATAAAATTAAAAATCTCCTTCCATTCTTTCTCATGCATGCTTTAGCAGATATGTTTGGTTCTAGCCTGATCTATCTATTGGTTGCTTGGGGGACTTAAGAATTAGAAAAGTCCACTCAGTTGTCTGAGCGGACTTTTTGTGTCAAAACGTTTAGTCTTTATTTTCGTATGGCAAGATCAAGTTCAAGATGATTCCTGTCATGGCTGATAGGGCAGTACCTGAAAGGGTAACTGGACCAAGTTTAAGGATAGCTCCTCCAAGTCCAAGGACCAACATAGCACTTGCGATGATTAGGTTACGCATTTGACCAAAATCAACACGTTCTTTGATCAAGACTTTCAAACCGTTGCTGGCGATAACCCCATAGAGAAGGATTGACATACCACCAAGTACAGCATTTGGAATGGTTGAAATCAAGGCAGTGAATTTACCAAGGAAGCTGAGTGCAATCGCGATAAGGGCAGCGTTACGGATAACTGAGACAGAAGCGATACGAGTCATACCGATAACCCCTGTATTTTCTCCGTAAGTTGTATTGGCTGGTCCACCAAGAAAGGCAGAAACTGAAGTTGCGATACCGTCACCAAGAAGAGTACGGTGAAGTCCTGGTTCTTTCAAGAATTGACGGCCACAGATTTGACCCAAAACAGTATGGTCACCGATATGTTCAGAAATTGTTACGATAGCGATTGGCAAGATAGCGATGGTTTCTGGACCAAAGTAAAGATTGTATTCTTTAAAGGCACCACCAGTACTAAATGGCAAGTAGAAACCAGGAATTTCAAACCAGTTAGCTTTAAGAACTGGTGTAAAGTCAACCAAGCCAAGAGTTAGTGCGAAGAGGTAACCACCGATAATGGCAAAGAGGAATGGAATGATTCGTAGAAAGCCTTTTCCTTTTGTGTTGATAAAGGCAGCAATCAAGAAAGTAACAACTGCTACAAGAGCATTTTTCCAATTTCCATCAGCTACAAGACCAGCGTTAGTGACTGCTGAGCCTGCAAGTCCAAGACCAATAACGATAATCATAGGACCAATAATGATTGGTGGTAAGAGTTTATCAATCCATTTTGTACCTGCAAAACGAACACCAGCAGCCACAAGGACATAGACCAAACCAGTCAAGATAACCCCTGTTTGAGCAGCAGACACATCACCACCCATTTCTTTCATAGCAAGCGACATTGCTGTGATAAAGGCAAATGAAGAACCTAGATAAACTGGAACTCTAAAACCAGTTGCGATCATGTAGATGAGTGTTCCAACACCTGAAGCAAAAAGGGCAACAGATACAGGCATTCCCAAAATCAATGGTACCAAGATGGTCGCACCGAACATGGCGAAAACGTGTTGGAAACTAAGGAGAATTCCTTTTCCAGCCGAAGGACGTTGGTCAACGTCTAGTAACAAATCAACAGTTGATTCTTGTTTCATATAAACCTCACTTTTGGGCATCAAAAAAGAGCCCATTATTTTACAGCAATAGGCCCTCAGAGTAAGACTTCTCTAAAATCTAGACTTTAAAGAGTTTTAAATATTTCTGCGTCTTCGTCACCTCACGGGATGACATTAAAAACCTTTGCTTAGGATAGTATAGCAGAAAAAAATGATTTTGTAAATCATTTTTTCCCGAGCCCGAAAATAAGAGAGCGAGGTTGATTTTGTAAATCATTTTTTCCCGAGCCCGAAAATAAGAGAGCGAGGTTGATTTTGTAAATCATTTTTTCCCGAGCCTAAAAATAAAAGAGCGAGGCTGACTTTGTAAATATTTTTTACTAAAAAATTTAAAGTGGGCGTTTGTTGGGCATGCCAGCCTTTCTTGGATATTTATTTGGTGTTTCTTTTTTCTTTTCTACCACTGAGATATAACGCGAATCTCCATTAGGTAGAGCGTAGCTGAGATTGTCTTCGACCTTACTAAAAAGGAGGTTGAGGGCATTCTTAGCTTCTAATAATTCCTCAGGCGCATTGCTGGCCTTAAGAGCCAATAGTTTTCCGCCAACTTTAAGGTAGGGAATAGTCAATTCAGACAAGACCTGCATACGGGCAACCGCACGAGCTGTTACAAAATCATATTGAGCACGGAAGTTTTTATCTTGTGCAAAATCTTCGGCACGTCCATGGTGGAAATGAACTCCGTTCAAATCCAGTTCTTGAGCCAACAGTTGGAGGAAGTTGATGCGCTTGTTGAGAGAATCAATGATGGTCACATCTAGCTGAGGATAGAGGATTTTCATAGGTAGACTAGGAAATCCTGCCCCGGCTCCAATATCAAGAAGTTTGATAGTTTCATTGGGAATCAAACCTTGAAGAATGGGTGCAATCGAATCGTAAAAATGTTTGAGATAAACTTCATCCTTGTCTGTAATAGCTGTTAGATTGATTTTTTCATTCCACTCGACCAAGAGTTCAAAATAACGTTCAAATTGTTTTTTTTGCTGGTCAGAAAGTGAAAGATTTTGCTCGGCAAGCAAGTTGTAAAATGTTTCTGGTTTCATAGTTATTTCCTTCTTTAGTATCATCTTATTTTACCACAATCATTAAAAATTTGATATACTGGTACTAATCTAAAAACAGAAAGGAATTATAAAAATGACTTGGATTATTCTTGGAGTTATCGCTCTTATTGTTATTTTTGTGATTGTTAGCTATAACGGTTTGGTTAAGAATCGTATGCAAACAAAGGAGGCTTGGAGTCAGATTGATGTTCAGTTGAAACGTCGAAATGATCTCTTGCCAAACTTGATTGAGACTGTAAAAGGTTATGCTAAATATGCAGGTTCTACCCTTGAAAAGGTGGCAGAACTTCGCAATCAAGTGGCGGCAGCGACTTCACCAGCAGAAGCTATGAAAGCTAGTGATGCCCTCACTCGTCAGGTTTCAGGTATTTTTGCAGTTGCAGAAAGCTACCCAGATTTGAAAGCCAGTGCAAACTTTGTTAAATTGCAAGAGGAGTTGACAAACACAGAAAATAAAATTTCTTACTCTCGTCAACTCTACAACAGTGTTGTCAGCAACTACAATGTAAAATTAGAAACTTTCCCAAGCAATATTATCGCTGGAATGTTTGGATTTAAAGCAGCAGATTTCCTTCAAACACCAGAAGAGGAAAAGGCAGTTCCTAAGGTTGATTTTAGCGGTTTAGGTGACTAAGATGTTGTTTGATCAAATTGCAAGCAATAAACGAAAAACGTGGATTTTGTTGCTGGTATTTTTCCTACTCTTAGCTCTTGTTGGCTATGCTGCTGGTTACCTCTTTATGCGTTCTGGGCTTGGTGGTTTGGTTATCGCACTGATTATCGGCTTTATCTATGCCTTGTCCATGATTTTTCAATCGACAGAGATTGTCATGTCCATGAATGGAGCGCGTGAGGTGGATGAGCAAACGGCACCAGACCTCTACCATGTAGTGGAAGATATGGCTATGGTGGCTCAGATTCCTATGCCTCGTGTTTTCATCATTGATGATCCAGCCTTAAATGCCTTTGCGACAGGTTCTAACCCTCAAAATGCGGCAGTTGCTGCGACGTCAGGTCTCCTAGCTATCATGAATCGTGAAGAACTAGAAGCTGTTATGGGACATGAAGTCAGTCATATTCGTAACTACGATATCCGCATTTCAACTATTGCTGTCGCCCTTGCTAGTGCTATCACCATGCTTTCTAGTATGGCAGGTCGTATGATGTGGTGGGGTGGAGCAGGTCGCAGACGAAGTGACGATGATCGAGACGGAAATGGCTTAGAAATCATTATGCTCGTGGTTTCACTACTAGCTATTGTGCTGGCACCTCTCGCTGCAACCTTGGTGCAACTAGCTATTTCTCGTCAGAGGGAATTCCTAGCTGATGCTTCCAGTGTCGAGTTGACGCGCAATCCTCAAGGGATGATAAATGCTCTAGGTAAATTGGATAATAGTAAACCGATGAGTCGTCCTGTCGATGATGCCAGCAGTGCACTTTATATCAATGATCCCAAGAAAGGGGGAGGGTTCCAAAAACTCTTTTATACCCACCCACCTATCTCAGAACGGATTGAGCGTTTGAAACATATGTAAAAATTTGCCTATACAATCCTAAAAAATGAGCATTCTCGTAGTTGGAGATGCTCATTTTCTTATATAAGGAACTCAGAAATCAATTTGTTATGATACAACTTATATTCTTCGAAAATCTCTTCAAACCACGTCAGCTTCGCCTTGCCGTATATATGTTACTGACTTCGTCAGTTCTATCCACAACCTCAAAACAGTGTTTTGAGCTGACTTCGTCAGTTCTATCCACAACCTCAAAACAGTGTTTTGAGCTGACTTCGTCAGTCTTATCTACAACCTCAAAGCAGTGCTTTGAGCAACCTACGGCTAGCTTCCTAGTTTGCTCTTTGATTTTCATTGAGTACAATATTCCCTCTCTAATGTGAAAACGAACAAATGACATGTTTGTTCTTTTTTGCTTGAATGGTAAGATTTACAGAGGAAAATCTAAAAAATAGAGAAATTTAAACTTTCGAAATATGCTATAATAAAGAAAATAAAAACAAGAGGTTTATCATGACAAAATTATATGGAAGCTTGGAAGCGGGCGGTACAAAGTTTGTCTGTGCTGTCGGTGATGAAAACTTTAACGTTGTAGAAAAAACACAATTTCCAACAACAACTCCAATCGAAACAATCGATAAAACCATCGAGTTCTTCTCAAAATTCGATAATCTTGCTGGTCTTGCAGTTGGTTCATTTGGTCCGATTGATATTGATAAAAACTCAAAAACTTATGGCTTTATCACAACGACTCCAAAACCAAACTGGGCAAATGTGGACTTGCTTGGTGCCCTTCGTCGCGCCCTCAACGTGCCAATGTACTTCACTACAGATGTAAACAGCTCTGCTTATGGTGAAGTGGTTGCCCGTAATAATGCTGGTGGCCGTATCGAAAACTTGGTTTACTACACAATCGGTACAGGTATCGGTGCAGGTGTCATCCAACGTGGTGAGTTTATCGGTGGTGTGGGTCATCCTGAAATGGGTCACTACTATGTGGCTAGACACCCAATGGATATTGAAAAAGAGTTTAAGGGTGTTTGTCCTTTCCATAAGGGATGTCTGGAAGGCTATGCGGCTGGTCCAAGTTTGGAAGCTCGTACAGGTGTACGTGGGGAAAATATTGAACTCAATAACCCTGTTTGGGATGTTCAAGCCTACTATATCGCTCAAGCTGCGGTTAATGCGACAGTGACTTTCCGCCCAGACGTGATTGTCTTTGGTGGAGGGGTCATGGCTCAACAACACATGCTGGACCGTGTCCGTGAGAAATTTACAGCTCTTCTCAACGGTTACCTACCAGTACCAGATGTGCGTGATTACATCGTGACACCAGCAGTCGCAGGAAATGGTTCTGCCACACTTGGAAACTTTGTCCTTGCAAAAGAAGTTTCAAAATAAAGCACAAAATCCGCTTGGGAAACCAAACGGATTTTTTACATGTCAAAGCATTTGCCAGAAAAAGTCAATAATATAGGTCAGACCGTAGGTATAAACCACGAGGGTAAAGGGCTTGGTCAGAATGATGATGGTCATATAGCGCTTGAAACTCATCTTGGTCAGGGCAGCCAGCATACAGAGAAAGTCAGCTGGACTAATGGGCCAAATCATCATAAAGATAAAGAAACGGTCAAAACGATTGCTTTTATCCAACCAACCGATATACTTGTCATAGGTGCGCTTACTGACGACAGACTGGACAAAGGCAGCCCCATAGAGGCGCACTAGATAAAAGATAATGGCACAGCCAATCACGATGCCGATATAGTTGTAGATTGTCCCGATGATGTGCCCGTAGATAAAGACCCCAGCCACCGAGGTCAAGGCTCCTGGAATGATAGGGACGACAGTCTGTAAAATCTGTAAAAAGATAAAGAGAGGTGGCCCCCAGATACCTGCCTGCTGGATAAAGGCAGAGAGGGTTTCCTTAGACTGTAAAACCCCAGCCTGATAAGCCCAAATACAGAAAATCAAACTCCCAACACCACCGACAATCGATGAGATATTGATAACTTGCTGTAGCAGGGGAGACACAGCTTTCATTTGTTTATCCTGTGACATGTAAACTCCTCATAGATAGTATAACTCTACTATACCATATTTTGGAGGAGAAAGGGGGAAGATTGCTTTTGCGATGGGAAGAGTGATGGATTTTGAGCCTAAACATGCTATAATAAAGGGAGCAGACATGTAGCAAAGGAGAGAGTATGATGCAGGTAAAATCAGAATTGGAGATAGAAAAACAACTGATCAACCAACTGGTGACTGGGGAAAGTCAATGGACTTACAGAGATGACCTTAAAACAGAAGAGCAATTATGGGAAAACTTCTTTGAAAAGCTAGCCCAGAACAATGTGGCTCTATTGGCAGATCATCCCCTGACAGAACAGGAAAAACGCCAGATAAAGAATCAACTGAACTTTGTTAGCTACTATGATGCGGCCAAGTGGTTGGTCGGCGAAAATGGCATTGCCAAGGTTGAGGTTCAGAGAGAAGATGCTAGTTTGGGGACTATTCGTTTATCTGTCATTTGGCGAGACAATATCGCAGCTGGAAAGTCTAGCTATGAAGTTGTCAATCAAGTCCAACGAGAAAAAGTAAATTCTCTGGATCAAGACCGTAGACTGGATATTACTCTCCTCATCAACGGCTTACCTATGATTCAAATCGAGCTCAAGAGCTCCCAAGCAGCATTTATCGATGCTTTTCATCAGATAAAAAAATATGACCGCGAAGGGAAATTCCGTGGTATCTACTCTAGCTTGCAGATGTTTGTTGTGACCAACAAGGTTGATACTCGCTATATCGCTGCAGCTCGTGAAAATAAACTTAACAAGCAATTTCTAACCAAGTGGGTGGATAAGGACAACCAACCCATAACGAGCTTGACCAGCTTTGCCCACGAAGTCCTTTCAATCCCTCGTGCCCACCAGATGGTTATGCAGTATTCTGTCCTTGATGATAGCAAGAAGGCTCTTATCCTCTTGCGTCCTTACCAGATCCATGCAATCGAAGCAGTGCACGAAGCCTCTCGCCAGCAAGCCTCAGGCTATGTATGGCATACGACAGGTTCAGGGAAAACCTTGACTTCTTATAAGGTAGCGAGGAATCTCCTTCAGATTCCGTCTATCCAAAAAACAATTTTTGTCGTTGACCGCAGGGACTTGGACCAACAGACCACTTCATCTTTTCTCTCTTATGCGACCAATGATGTCATTGATATTGATGAGACGGATAATACCCATGATTTGGTCAAGCGCTTAGGAAGCAATGATAAGCGTGTGGTGGTAACTACCATCCAGAAAATCACCACCATGATGCGCAAGTTTGAGCAAGGCCTTTACCAAAGAGATGCGGACAAAATCAAGGGTCTCCGAGTGGCCTTTGTCGTGGATGAATGCCACCGTGCCGTAACACCTCAAACACAAAAAGACATTAAGGCCTTTTTCCCACAGTCTCTCTGGTATGGCTTTACAGGCACACCCATCTTTAAGGAAAATAAACGCCAGCAGGTCGGAGACCTAGCCCAAACCACCCAGCAACAGTACGGTGACCGTCTCCATGAGTATACAGTCAAGGAAGCCATCCACGACGGAGCTGTCTTAGGCTTTAAGGTGGATTATCGCAATACCCTCATCACAGACCAGGCTGAAAACGACATACCAGATACTGTCTACGAGAATGAGGAGCACATGCTGGAAGTCTTGGATGCCATTATCAATAAATCTCGTCAACAGCTAGGCTTCCAAAAGGGAGTTGGTAAGACCTATAATGCTATCCTGACCGTCAAGTCAATCCCTCAAGCCCAAGCCTACTATGACCTGCTCAAACGAGTCAAGGCTGGGGAGACGAGAGTTAAAGTATCGGAAAGGGTCAAGCAGGTCCTTCCAGACTTTCCAAAGGCGACCATCACCTACTCGGTCACTGAAAATGAAGAAGACTCTAGAGCCAATCAAGATCACATGAAGAAAGTCTTAGAGGACTACAACCAAGAGTTTGATACCCACTTTACCATGGCGGATCTTCGTGGCTTTAATACGGATGTCAATAACCGCCTAGCTCGAAAGCAGGACAAATACCTCTATCGCAAGGAGCAGTTGGACTTAGTCATCGTGGTCAATCGTCTCTTAACAGGATTTGATGCCCCTTGTCTATCGACTCTCTTTATTGACCGCAAGCCTATGCAACCGCAGGACTTGATTCAGGCTTTTAGCCGAACAAATCGGATCTTTGATTCTAGTAAGACCTATGGTCATATCATCACCTTTCAAAAGCCCCTAGCCTTTAAGGAAGCAGTGGATAATGCCCTCAAGCTCTACTCAAATGGTGGAGAAAACGAGGTCCTAGCTCCGAGTTGGGAAGAGGAAAAGAGAAACTTCTTGAGGAGTTGCAGTGATTTCCAAAATCTCATCATCGATGATCCTGAGGAAGGACTCCAAATCGAACAAATCTCTACGCCTGAGTTGAGGAAACTAGCTAAAACCTATCAAGCCTTTGATAAATACCTAGCCTCTATCCGAGTGTACAAAGAGTATGATGAGGAAGAGCTTTGCAGTCAGACGGGACTTGATGGAGAAAAGTTGGAAAGGTATCTGGGACTTTATCGAAATGTCCTTGCAGAATTAAAAAGCCGAGTAGAGGATGATGACGATGGAGAGCCACTTGATATCCACTATGAACTGGAGTCTATCCAAGTGGACGAAATCAACTATGCCTATATCTTAACCTTGATCCAAAGCCTGATTGAACAAGGTCAAAGTCAAGAAAAGAACCTAAGCGCTCAAGATAGGGAAGCCGTGGATAACTATATTCAGAGTCTTGAGAAGACCAATCCAAATCTTGCCCAGATCATCACTGAACTATGGAGAGAAGTCCAAGCAAATCCAGAAAGCTATCTGGGTCAGTCCATTGCCAATATCTTGGACCAGATGATCGAGGCGGTTATCCAGCAACATATCCAAGTCTTTAGCAAACGTTGGTATGTCGGAGAGGATGAACTCCGTTACTATGTCGAACACTACCGTAAGGGAGCTAAAAAACAACTAGGAGAGAGCCAGCTGACCAAGAGCCAGCGCTATCAGGACTATAAGCTAGAGGTGGCGGATGCCCTCAATCCTCTCCTCTATAAAAAACAAATCAAGGAAGCCTATACCCAACTGGTGGAGGAAGTCATTGAGCCGTTGAGGGTTGGGAGATGAAAATGAAAAGGAGAAGACAATTTTGAAGGATAATACAGAAAAAAGCATTTTAGATATGTCATGTATTGAAGCGAGGGCTTATTTTTTAAAATCTAGTTCATATTTTAGTGGCAATTTACCTTCATATTTTGACTTTACTGATATATTAAATAGGGTCTCTGGTGAGTTGCAAAACAAAGATTTAAGTGATATATGGATTAAAAAACCAGGAAATTGTAGTAATGTAAACCGAAAAATTATGATGAACAAAGATGGAAAATATGCTTTGAGACAACTGCAGATAATACATCCTTTTATCTATGTAGACCTTGTAAATATTATCACTAAAAAAGAAAACTGGAAAGTAATAAAAGACAGGTTTTCTGAATTTAACAACATTTCCAACATATCAAAAATTAGATGTATTTCTATTCCTAAGCAATCAAAATCAAAATTTACTGATACCGGGAATACGATTTTAGGATGGTGGAAAAACTCAGAGCAAGCAATGATAAAATATTCATTAGATTTTGAATATTGTTTACAAACTGATGTTACTGATTGTTACCCTTCTATATATACACATTCTATTTCATGGGCTATACATGGGAAGAATGTGGCTAAGAACAA
>CAJPJN010000041.1:0-10863 GCA_905369855.1 Streptococcus oralis
TTCACGCTCTGCTCGAATTTTGGCACGTTCTGCACGGCTAACATCGATATCACGAGCACGTTCTGCAGAATCCGCAACGATTGTAATGATATCATTGGCAATTTCAATAACGCCTCCGTTTACTGCAATCCAGTTCACGTGATCTTCATCATCAATACGTTTTACCTTTACTTCATCAACTGCTAAAACCGCAATCATATTTTCATGTCGTGGCAAGATCCCCATCTCACCATCCAGAGTTCGAACCGATACATAGCTGGCATGGTGATCATAGACGAGACCATCTGGTGTCACGATCTGGACAGTTAACTGAGCCATAGATCACCTCTTAAAATCCCATTTTTTCAGCTTTTGCAATCACATCTTCGATAGAACCTACACCACGGAAGGCATCTTCTGGCAAGTGGTCATGTTTACCATCAAGGATTTCCTTAAAGCCACGAACAGTTTCAGCAACTGGAACATAAGAACCAGGCTGACCAGTAAATTGTTCCGCAACGTTGAAGTTTTGTGACAAGAAGAACTGGATACGACGGGCACGAGCAACCAAGGTCTTTTCTTCATCAGAAAGCTCATCCATACCAAGGATAGCAATGATATCTTGCAATTCATGGTAACGTTGAAGGACACGTTTTACTTCAGCAGCAACTGCATAGTGCTCTTCTCCAACGATTTCAGGTGCCAAGGCACGTGAGCTTGAAGCAAGTGGATCAACGGCTGGGTAGATACCCAATTGTACCAACTTACGTTCTAAGTTTGTTGTTGAATCCAAGTGAGCGAAGGCTGTTGCTGGCGCTGGGTCAGTATAGTCATCCGCTGGCACATAGATAGCCTGGATAGAGGTTACAGAACCTTTCTTGGTTGATGTGATACGTTCTTGCAATTGACCCATTTCCGTAGCAAGTGTTGGTTGGTAACCAACGGCTGATGGCATACGACCCAAAAGGGCAGATACTTCTGAACCAGCCTGAGTGAAACGGAATATATTATCGATAAAGAGAAGCACGTCTTGGCCTTCTACATCACGGAAGTATTCAGCGATTGTCAAACCAGTAAGGGCAACACGCATACGTGCTCCTGGTGGCTCATTCATCTGACCAAATACCATGGCTGTTTTCTCGATAACACCTGATTCTTTCATTTCCCAGTAAAGGTCATTCCCCTCACGAGTACGTTCCCCAACACCAGTAAATACTGAAATACCACCGTGTTCTTGGGCAATGTTGTGAATCAATTCTTGGATCAAGACAGTTTTACCAACTCCGGCACCACCGAAAAGTCCAACCTTACCACCTTTAAGGTAAGGGGCAAGAAGGTCGATAACCTTAATCCCTGTTTCAAGGATTTCAGAAGAGGTAGACAACTCATCAAAAGTTGGAGCTTTTTTATGAATTGGCTGACGCTCTGCATCTTCTGTAAAAGGAGCTTCCAAGTCAATGGTATCTCCCAAAACATTGAAGACACGTCCCAAAGTTTCTTTACCTACTGGTACAGAGATTGGACGACCTGTGTCCAATACTTCCATTCCACGAGTCAAACCATCTGTTGATTCCATGGCGATAGTACGGACCATACCATCTCCCAACTCCAAGGCTACTTCAAGGACGATTTTTGTTTTTCTTTCGTCATTTTTGTAGACGACAAGTGCATTGTTAATCTCAGGAAGTTTTTCCCCTGCTGCAAACAAGACGTCTACAACGGGTCCGATAACCTGAGCAATTTTACCTGAACTCATCTCCTTCTCCTATTCTATATAAGATACTGTCGGTCCCTAGCTCAACTAGGTCCTAAGTTCATTTTCATACGAGCTGGACTAGAGCCTATTCTAAGGCACTAGCTCCTGCTACGATTTCTGTAATTTCTTGTGTAATCGCCGCCTGTCTGGCACGGTTATACTGAATTGTCAAATCATTGATGACTTTTTTAGCATTATCTGTCGCTGTTTGCATGGCTGTCATACCAGCAGCATTTTCAGCTGTCTTGGCATCAATAATAGCCCCGTAAATCATACTTTCTGCAAACTGAGGCAACAACTGCTCCAAAATTTCTTCTCGGCTAGTTTCCAATTCAAAAGTCAAGCTGTACTCTTCATCCGCTTCATTTGGATCCAAGTCAACAATCGGAAGCATTTGTTCCACACGCATTTGACTAGTTAGCGTATTGACATGGTGGTTGTAGCAGACATAGAGTTCATCAAAAAGTTCATTTTGGTACATTTCAACAGTTTTTGAAATAATCTTACGAACTTCATCAAAGCTAGGTTGGTCTGCCAAGCCACGTAGTTCATAAAGTGGTTGAATACCACGAGCTTTAAAGAAATCAGCTCCCATTCCACCGATACAGATCATTTCAAAACCTGTACCGTCTGGATGGTATTCTTCTTTCAACTCCATAACGGCTTTCAGAATAGAAGAATTATAACCTCCAACCAAACCGCGATCTGAAGTAATGACGATATAGCCTGTCTTCTTAACTGGACGGCTAATCAACATCGGATTGGTTGAGCCACCAGAACCATTACCATGAAGGATATCTGTCAAGAGCTTGCGAACTTTTTGAGCGTATACTTGGAAGTTGCGAGCAGCTTCTTCAGAGCGACCTAGCTTAGCAGCTGATACCATTTGCATGGCATTAGTGATTTGACTCGTATTTTTTGTTGAGGCGATTTTTGTTTTAATATCATTTAGAGATACTGCCATCTGACACCTCTATTCTTATTGGAAGCTGGTTTGATTGAGAAACTCTGTAATCGCAGCATCCAAGACTGCTTCTTCTGGCAAGTCTTTTGTATCACGAATGGTTTCCAAAATCTCTGGATGTTGAGCGTCAAAGAAGGCATGGAACTCTTCCTCGAAACGAACAATATCATCTACTGGAACAGTATCCAAGAAACCATGTGTCAAAGCATAGAGAATGGTTACTTGTTTCTCAACAGGTAATGGTTTGTGAACAGGTTGTTTCAAAACTTCAACGGTACGACGTCCACGGTTCAACTTAGCCTGTGTTGCCGCATCCAAGTCAGAACCAAACTTAGTGAAGGCTTCCAACTCACGGTATGAAGCAAGGTCGATACGAAGTGTACCAGCAACCTTCTTCATGGCTTTGATTTGTGCAGAACCACCTACACGAGATACAGATGAACCCGCATCAATGGCTGGACGAATACCCGCATTGAAGAGACCATCACCAAGGAAGATTTGTCCATCAGTGATTGAAATCACGTTGGTTGCGATATAGGCAGAGATATCTCCTGCTTGTGTCTCGATAAATGGTAGGGCTGTAATTGATCCACCACCAAGTTCATCAGAAACTTTAGCTGAGCGCTCAAGCAAACGGCTGTGAAGGTAGAAAACATCCCCTGGGAAGGCTTCACGACCTGGAGGACGACGAAGCAAGAGAGACAGTTCACGATAAGCTACCGCTTGTTTTGAAAGATCATCATAAACAATCAAAACATGCTTACCTTGGTACATAAATTCTTCCGCCATGGCAACCCCAGCATAAGGAGCTAGGAAAAGCAATGGAGATGGTTGTGAAGCAGAGGCTGTCACAACGATTGTGTAGTCCAAGGCACCGTACTGACGTAGTGTTTCTACTTGCGTACGAACTGTTGATTCTTTTTGTCCAATCGCTACGTAGATACAGATCATATCTTGACCTTTTTGGTTCAAGATTGTATCAATCGCAATGGTTGTTTTCCCTGTCTGACGGTCACCGATAATCAACTCACGTTGACCACGACCAATCGGTACAAGGGCGTCAATAGCTTTCAAACCAGTTTGCAATGGTTCTGATACAGACTTACGTTGCATAACACCAGGAGCTGGCGCTTCTACTGGACGAGTTTTATCAGTGTGGATTTCTCCAAGACCATCAACTGGACGACCGAGTGGATCCACAACACGACCAATGAGACTTTCACCTACTGGGACTTCCATGATTTTACCTGTACGGTGGATTGTATCACCTTCACGGATATCTGTAAAGTCACCTAGGATGATAATACCAACATCTGTTGACTCCAAGTTTTGAGCCATACCATAAGAGCCGTTTTCAAAAATCAACAACTCTCCACTCATGGCATTTTCAAGGCCGTGAGCACGCGCGATACCATCCCCGATATAGGTTACAACACCTGTTTCAGTCACATCAAAATTGGGTTTGAAATTTTCAATTTGTTGCTTAATTAAAGCGCTGATTTCTTGTGCGTTAATTGCCAAAAGAACACCACTTTCTATTTCAAATTTTCTTTAACAACTTTAAGTTGTTGTTTAATACTCACATCAATTGTCTTGTGATTGGCAAAAATGACAAAACCACCAATGAGACTTTCATCGATTTGTTCTTTTACACTCCTTACTTTCAGAGACATTTTTTTCTCAATCAAAGGGAGCAAGCGACTCTTTTGTTCATCTGTTAAAGGGTGAGCAGAAGTAATCGTTACTTCAAATCGATTTGTTTCTTTTTCAAGTCGGTTCAAGCAATCTACAAGCACATCATAAAAAAGATTTGCTCTGTGATTGTATGCCAGAACCTGGATCAAGTTTTGCAATAAAGGTGACACTGAGTCTCGGAAGAAAGCAATCGTTTTTTCCTTGTCAGACTCGTCTACTGCCACTTTTTTTAAAAAAGAAGGTAAACCTGTTTCTTCAGCAACCTGCTTGATTTGAGTCAAGTCTGAAAAAATACGGTCTTCTTCTCCTTTTTCAAGTACCAATTGGACAAAAGGCATGCTGTATTTTTCAATTACCTTTACTGTTTTCTTGTCCATTAAGCTTCTCCTAGCTGATCGATATACTGATCAATGAGTTCTTTATGGGCATGACCATCAAGGTTTTGTGAGATGATTTTACCAGCCAAGCTGATTGTCAAATCTGCTACCTCACCCTTAACGCTTTGTAAAGCTTCAGCTTTGTTTTGAGCAATTTCTTGGTTTGCTTTTTCTTTTAAGCGTCCTGCTTCTAGTTTAGCATCTGCTAAAATACTAGCCTTACTTTTCTCAGCTGTTTCTTTCGCATTCTCAATGATTGTCTTAGCCTCTTTACGGCTACCAGCCAATTCATCTTCGCGTTTTTGAGCCAATACTTCTGCTTTTTGACGTGCTTGTTCAGCTCCGTCAATATCTGCTGCAATTTTTTCTGCTCTTTGTTCGAAAATGCTAGCCAAATTTGACCAAGCGTATTTCTTAACCAAGACTAGCAAGAGAATAAAGGAACCAGCGATTAGTATAAAGTCACCAAGTAATTCACCTACTGTTACATTCATAAACTACTCCTTTCTATTCTTCATCATTAATTTTATTTCCTAGGTACATTGAAGATAACAATGTAAATACATATGCTTGTACACAAGAAATAAAAACAGAAAATGCAGTCCAGATTAGATTTGTTCCAAAAGCAATAGGATACCAATAGAAGGCCTGATGAGAAAGTAGGACTAACATACTTGCCATCACTTCCCCTGCAAAGATATTACCAAAGACACGCAATGCAAGCGAAAGGAGATTGGTAACTTCTTCCAAGAGATTCATTGGTGTCATAAAACCTGGTGTTACAAATGCTTTTAAATACTTTTTGATTCCACGACGACGAATTCCTTCTACGTGTGTCATTAAGATAATTGTAAAAGACAAGACCAAGTCAAATGACAAATTTGCTGTTGGTGAGGTCCAAAGATTTACACCATCTGTAGTCTGAATTCTAGCCATTAAGCCAATATTATTTGCAATGGCCATAAATAGGAATAAACAGAAATAAAAGAGAGAATAATCCTTTATCATTGGACCAAGGTTTGATTTTGTAAATCCAACAACAAAATCAAATAAATACTCTAATACATTTTGTTTTCCTGTGGGTCTCAAAGTCATATTTCGAGTTGCCCAATAAATAAAGCCAAAAATAAGTGCTACAGTCAACAAAGTCAAAACTACTATGGTTAAATTAAAGGTAACAGGACCAATATTGATGGTTGGATTGATACTTTCTTCCATCTAACATTCTCCCTTCTCCAATTTATATTTCGTTATTTAATAATAAATGAGAAGACAAGAGTTACGAAGAAAGTTCCTTCAATAAAGGCAACCCCTAAAAACATCAAGCTACGAAACTCAGCGATAATATCTGGTTGGCGAGCTACTGATTTCAACAAACCATTCATCAACATACCCTCACCAAGAGACACACCCATACAGGCAAGACATAGACCGAAAAATGTTAAATTCATGACGAATTCTCCTTTTAATTAAAATTTACTTACTTAGTTTAGTCCTAAAAATTGGATTTGTCAACTTTTTACTTACGTTGAAAGCGTTTAATGAAAATTATTTACAATTTTACTATTTTTTAGCTTATTATATAGAAAACTTTGGAAAAAACTTGTAATAAATCCGTCCATTATCTAGATCTTTCTGAAAAATAATGAAAAAATCCGAGATGAAATCTCGGATGGAAATTAATATATTTTTTTAACCTAATGTTCTTTTAGTAAGTAGGATTAAAGGGAAATCAACTAGAAAGCTTTCCTCTCCTACATGTTTATTAAGCACGCACTGTGACGCTGGTGCCATCTTCTTTATAAAGATTGATGAGTCCTTCTTTGAGAGCTCGAACCATGTCTCCAGCTTGAACAGGTTGTGGGACTTTGATTGTCAAGAGTTCCATCGGATTTGGAGCGCGGTCGATTTTATTGCCTTTGGCATCATGCAAATCTTCGATATACGTTTCAAAATGACGGAAACCTGGGCCATAAAACTCAACTTGGTCCCCTTCGTTAATAACGTTCCGTTGACGAATAGTTGCTGTTTGTGTCGCATCATCATAAGAAACCACTTCAGCAACAAACTTGTACTCAGGAATTTTACGACGAGCACCAAATAACTGTTCATTTTCAGATGGTGTACCGTAGTAGAAACCTGTTGCTAATTCACGTTGGGCAACCTTCCACATCTCATCAATCAAGTCTTGCTTGATAGCTTCAAACTTCTCTGGACTCTCTAGATATGCATCAACAGCCGCCTTATAACAGTTAGTTACTGTCGAAACATAGTGAATAGACTTCATGCGTCCTTCGATTTTTAGACTGTCCACACCATTTTCAATCATATCTGGGATATGGTCAATCATAGACATATCAACGGCTGACATTGAAAATTCTTCAGGAATTTCACCTTTAAGACTCTTACGTTCCTTCCCAAATGGCATATCGTAAAGGTCGTATTTCCAACGGCATGACTGAGAGCATCCACCACGGTTAGCATCACGCATACTCATGTGGTTTGAAAGAGTACAACGACCAGAGTATGAAATACACATGGCGCCATGTACAAAGGCTTCAATCTCAACGTCTGTACGTTTGCGGATTTCAGCTAATTCTTCCATTGAAACCTCACGCGCCAAAACGACACGAGTCAAGCCCAGTTCTTTCCAGAACTCAAGGGTTTCATAGTTAGTTGCACTTGCTTGGGTAGAGAGGTGGATTTCAAGACCAGGCGCTTCTGTCGCTGCAATCATAATCAAGGCAGGGTCAGATACGATAACTGCTGCAATCCCGATATCACGCAGTTTACGGAACCACTCACCAGCACCAGCTTCATTTCCTTCGTGCATAACCATATTGGCAGATACATAGACCTTAGCTCCATACTTAGCCGCAAACTGCACGCCTTCTTCCATCTGTTCAAAGGTAAAGTTTCCAGCACGGCTACGAAGACCATAGGCCTGACCACCGATAAAGACAGCATCTGCTCCATACTGAACAGCTACCTTTAGCTTCTCTAAAGTCCCTGCAGGTGATAAAACCTCAGGACGTTTTAATGTTTTTGTCATGTTTTCTCCTATTTGCAATATAAAAGTTTGACGTTTTTCCTTCTCATTTTATAGTAAATAAGCCATAAAATCAAGCCTGGACAGATTGTTTTGACAATTCTAATCTTTTAAGCTTTACATAATAACTATTAAACTGTCGAAAATTAACCTAGTTTTAACAAGTAGTCAAAAAGTCTAGGAAAGCAAAAACCAGTATCCAAAGATACTGGCTAGTAAAAATACATAAATGAGTCCTTAGATGACTATTCCCACTCAACTGTTGCAGGTGGTTTACTTGTGATATCGTAGACGATACGGTTAACATGATCCACTTCATTTACGATACGTACTGATATTTTTTGAAGTACTTCCCATGGAATTTTGGCAAAATCAGCAGTCATACCATCGATAGAAGTGATAGCACGGATTGCAATCGTATAGTCATAAGTACGACCGTCACCCATAACACCGACTGAACGAACGCCTGTGTTAACAGTGAAGTATTGCCAGATATCGCGGTCAAGACCTGCTTTAGCAATTTCCTCACGAAGAATAGCGTCTGATTCGCGAACTGTTTCTAGTTTTTCTTCAGTGATTTCACCCATGACACGGATCGCAAGACCTGGTCCTGGGAATGGTTGGCGCCATACGATGTGGTCTGGCATACCAAGTTCAGTACCAAGGGCACGAACTTCTCCTTGTAAAGAGTGTTGAGTGGCTCGGTCAGTTCAAACTGCATGTCTTCTGGAAGACCACCCACGTTGTGGTGTGACTTGATAGTTTGAGCTGTATCTGTACCAGACTCGATAACATCTGTATATAAGGTACCTTGAGCAAGGAATTTCACATCTTTGAGCTTGCTTGCTTCGTCATCAAAGACATAAACAAACTCGTTACCGATGATTTTGCGTTTTTGTTCAGGATCAGAAACACCTGCAAGTTTATCAAGGAAACGTTTAGCAGCATCTGCTTTGACGATATTCAAACCAAACTTACCACCAAGCATGTCCATAACTTGGTCTGCTTCCCCTTTACGAAGAAGACCGTGGTCTACGAAGATACAAATCAATTGATCCCCAATAGCCTTTTGGAGAAGAACTCCAACGACAGATGAGTCAACCCCACCTGATAGGCCAAGAAGGACACGTTTGTCACCGACTGTTTCACGGATTTTTTGAATCTGCATGTCAATGAAGTTATCCATTGACCAGTCGCCTTTAGCCTTACAGATGTTAAGGGCAAAGTTACGAAGGATATCATTTCCGTATACAGAATGACGAACTTCTGGGTGGAATTGGATACCGTAAATGTGTTTATCTGGATTTTCGATGGCTGCGTATGGGCAGTCAGCTGATGTACCTGTACGAACAAAGTCAGCAGGAATCTCAGTAACTGCATCACCATGGCTCATCAAAACAGTCTGTTCATCAGGTGTTGATTCAAAAAGAGCTGATGATGTGTGAGTTAGAGTTGATTGACCGTATTCACGATTTCCAGCATCACCTGCAGGAACAACTTTTCCTCCAAGTTTATGAGTTAATAACTGCATACCATAACAAATTCCCAAAATAGGAATTCCAAGTTCGAAGATTTCTGGGTCAATATCGAATGAACCATCTTCGTATACAGAGTTTGGACCACCTGATAGGATAATTCCTACAGGATTGATTTCACGAACTTCAGCAGCTGAAATTTTATGGCTTTTTAGTTCTGAAAAAACACCAATCTCACGGATACGGCGTGAAATCAGCTGGTTGTATTGGCTACCATAGTCCAATACGATGATTTTTTCTACATCTTGCAAATCAGTTGAAATGTTGCTCATCTTTTTCCTTTCTCAAAAGAAATATCTTTTTTCAATATTCTATCACAAATAAGGGCGAATTACCAACTAAACAAGGCGAAGTTTGACTTTTTCTAGTTTATTGGGGTACAATAGAGAAAAGATAGAAATGAAGTGAAAAATATGCTACCCGCTTATATGAAAATCCATGATCAGATTAAAAAGGATATTGACGAACACCGTTGGGCTATTGGGGAGAGACTTCCCAGTGAAAGAGATTTAGCAGAGCAGTTTGAGGTCAGTCGTATGACCCTTCGCCAAGCTGTATCTCTATTAGTCGAAGAAGGCGTTTTAGAGCGTCGTGTAGGAAGTGGCACCTTTGTTTCCAGTACTCGAGTACAAGAAAAAATGCGAGGGACAACCAGTTTTACTGAAATTGTTAAGTCCCAAGGTAAAGTTCCCTCTAGCCAGCTCATTTCCTACAGAAAAACCATTCCCAATGAGCAGGAAGTTGCTAAACTAGGAATTTCTCCTACCGAAAATATTATCCGAATGGAACGGGTCCGCTATGCCGACCAAGTTCCTCTGGTTTATGAAGTTGCTTCTATTCCTGAAAAATTCATTAAGGACTTTAAAAAAGAAGAAATCACCAGTCATTTCTTCCAAACCTTGCAAAAACATGGCTACCGTATTGGTAAATCACAGCAGACCATCTATGCTCGCCTTGCTAAGGAAAAAATTGCCCACTATTTGGAAGTTGAAAAAGGACATGCTATTCTTGGACTGACTCAGGTCTCCTACCTAGAAGATGGGACAGCTTTTGAATATGTAAAAAGTCAATATGTAGGCGAACGTTTTGAATTTTATCTTGAAAACAATTAGATTACTAGGCAAAAACTCTCTGTCACGAACGACAAAGAGTCTTTTTATTTTTCCAAGAGTAAATCTTTCAAAGAAATCAGAGTTACAGCAATTAAAATCATTGCCATACCAAGAAAATCAATGGGATAAAATTGTTCATTCATGATTAGGAAGGCAAAGAAAACCGCAGAGATTGGCTCAATTGAAGCCAGCAAACTTGACTTAACCGGTCCTATCAGACTGGCTCCTTTTAGGAAGGCTGTATAGGCAAAGACAGTTCCGATAAGGATAATGCCCGCAAACGCAAGAAGGAAATCAAGACTAGTTGGGATAGTAGCCTCTAGAACTCCCGTAAAAGGAAGGGCAACCAAACCTGCTATAACCATTCCCACACCAATGACCAAACTGCTCCCCCAC
>CAJPJN010000042.1:0-10835 GCA_905369855.1 Streptococcus oralis
CTGATAAGATAGACGAAACAGAGAAAGAAGCACCTCAGACAAGCAGGCAATCAGAAACGAGTCCTGTTACACCGGCTGAAAATACAGAGAGCGAGAAACCAGAACTTCCTGTGAACAAGCAAGAACATTACGAATTACATTACAATCAACCAACAGCTCCTTCCTATGATGGCTGGGAAAAACAAGCACTCCCAGTTGGGAATGGTGAAATGGGTGCTAAGGTTTTTGGTCTCATCGGAGAGGAGAGAATCCAATACAACGAAAAAACTCTTTGGTCAGGTGGACCGCGTCCCGACAGTACCGACTATAATGGAGGAAACTATCAAGAACGGTATAAAATTTTAGCAGAAATTCGTAAGGCTCTCGAGGATGGAGACCGCCAAAAAGCCAAACGATTAGCTGAACAAAATCTAGTTGGACCAAACAACGCCCAGTATGGACGTTATCTAGCCTTTGGTGATATCTTCATGGTCTTCAATAACCAGAAAAAGGGGCTGGATACAGTTACAGATTATCACCGTGGTTTGGATATCACAGAAGCTACTACTACCACTTCTTACACCCAAGATGGGACGACCTTTAAAAGAGAAACCTTCTCAAGCTACCCTGATGATGTTACAGTTACCCACTTAACCCAAAAAGGGGACAAAAAACTTGATTTTACAGTTTGGAATAGCTTAACAAAAGATTTGCTTGCTAACGGAAACTACTCAGCGGAATATTCTCACTACAAGAGTGGTCATGTTAAGACAGACCCAAATGGTATCCTACTAAAAGGTACAGTCAAAGATAATGGCCTCCAGTTCGCATCCTATCTAGGAATTAAAACGGACGGAAAAGTTACTGTCCATGAGGATAGTTTAACGGTCACAGGGGCCAGCTACGCTACTCTTTTACTCAGTGCCAAGACCAACTTTGCTCAGAATCCGAAAACTAATTATCGAAAAGAGATTGACCTCGAAAAAACGGTTAAAGGCATTGTAGAAGCAGCTAGTGGCAAAGACTACGAGACACTTAAAAAGGACCATATCAAGGACTATCAAAGTCTCTTTAACCGTGTTAAACTAAACCTAGGTGGAAGCAATGCTGCTCAAACGACAAAAGAGGCCCTTCAGACCTATAACCCAACAAAAGGGCAAAAACTGGAAGAACTCTTCTTCCAATACGGACGTTATTTATTGATTAGTTCATCTCGTGATCGGACAGATGCCCTTCCTGCCAACCTACAAGGAGTCTGGAATGCCGTAGACAATCCACCTTGGAACGCTGATTACCACCTCAATGTCAACTTGCAAATGAACTATTGGCCAGCCTACATGAGCAATCTAGCTGAAACTGCCAAGCCAATGATCAATTACATTGACGATATGCGTTACTATGGCCGTATCGCTGCTAAGGAATACGCTGGCATCGAATCCAAAGATGGACAAGAAAATGGCTGGCTGGTTCATACCCAGGCGACACCATTTGGCTGGACTACTCCTGGTTGGAATTACTATTGGGGTTGGTCGCCAGCAGCTAATGCCTGGATGATGCAGAACGTCTATGACTACTATAAATTCACCAAGGATGAAACTTATCTAAAAGAAAAAATTTATCCAATGCTCAAGGAAACAGCTAAGTTCTGGAATTCCTTCTTGCACTATGACCAGGCCAGCGACCGTTGGGTATCTTCTCCATCCTATTCACCTGAACACGGTACCATTACCATTGGAAATACCTTTGACCAATCACTAGTCTGGCAGCTATTTCATGACTACATGGAAGTCGCCAACCATCTGAATGTCGACAAAGACTTAGCCACAGAGGTCAAGGCTAAATTTGACAAACTAAAACCACTTCACATTAACAAAGAGGGACGTATCAAGGAATGGTACGAAGAAGACAGTCCACAATTCACTAATGAAGGCATTGAAAATAATCACCGCCACGTTTCCCATCTGGTAGGTCTCTTCCCAGGTACGCTCTTTAGCAAAGACCAGGCTGAATACTTAGAGGCTGCACGTGCTACCCTCAATCACCGCGGAGATGGTGGTACTGGTTGGTCTAAGGCCAATAAATTCAACCTCTGAGCTCGTCTCTTAGACGGTAACCGTGCCCATCGCCTGCTTGCTGAACAGCTCAAATATTCAACCCTAGAAAACCTTTGGGATACGCACGCACCTTTCCCAATCGATGGAAACTTTGGAGCAACCAGTGGAATTGCAGAAATGCTTCTTCAATCACACACTGGCTACATTGCACCATTGCCAGCCCTTCCAGATGCTTGGAAAGACGGTCAGGTTTCTGGTCTGGTTGCTCGTGGTAACTTTGAAGTCAGCATGAAGTGGAAAGATAAAAACCTGCAAAGCTTGTCCTTCCTTTCAAATGTCGGTGGAGACCTAGTTGTAGATTATCCAAATATCGAAGCCAGTCAGGTTAAGGTTAATGGCAAATCTGTCAAAGCAACTGTTCTTAAAGATGGCCGCATTCAACTGGCAACACAAAAAGGTGATGTCATTACCTTTGAACATTTCCCTGGTCGTGTAACCAGTCTGACAGCAGTTAGACAAAATGGCGTCACTGCCGAACTCACCTTCAACCAAGTAGAAGGCGCTACCCACTATGTTATCCAAAGACAAGCGAAAGACGAATCTGGCCAAACCTCTGCAAGCAGAGAATTTGTAACCAATCAAACCCATTTTATCGACCGCTCACTCGATCCTCAACTCGCCTACACTTATACTGTTAAGGCTATGCTAGGTAATGTTTCTACACAGGTATCCGAAAAGGCCAATGTCGAAACCTATAACCAATTGATGGATGACCGTGATAGTCGAATCCAATACGGTTCTGCATTTGGAAACTGGGCAGACTCAGAATTATTTGGAGGAACAGAGAAGTTTGCCGACCTTGCACTAGGTAACTATACAGATAAAGATGCGACAGCAACCATTCCTTTCAATGGTGTTGGCATTGAAATCTATGGTCTCAAATCATCTCAATTGGGAATCGCTGAAGTCAAAATCGATGGTAAATCAGTCGGTGAACTGGACTTCTATACTGCAGGTGCAACTGAAAAAGGTAGCCTTATCGGTCGCTTCACAGGATTGTCAGATGGTTCTCATGTGATGACCATCACTGTAAAAAAAGAGCATAAACACCGTGGCAGTGAACGTTCCAAAATTTCCTTAGACTACTTTAAAGTTTTACCTGGACAGGGAACAACTATTGAAAAAATGGATGACCGTGACTCTCGCATTCAATACGGATCTCAATTCAAAGATTGGAGCGATACTGAATTATATAAGAGCACAGAAAAATATGCGGACATCAATAACGCCGACCCAAGTATCGCTTCAGAAGCTCAGGCAACCATTCCATTTACTGGAACAGGTATTCGAATTTACGGACTTAAAACATCCGCTCTCGGAAAAGCTCTCGTGACACTAGATGGCAAAGAAATGCCAAGTCTAGACTTCTACACTGCTGGCGCTACCGAAAAGGCAACCTTAATTGGAGAATTTACTAATCTGACCGATGGTAATCATATTTTGACATTGAAAGTTGATCCAAATTCACCAGCAGGTCGCAAGAAAATTTCTCTAGATTCATTTGATGTGATTAAAGCTCCAGCTGTAAGCTTGGATAGTCCAAGTATCGCACCACTTAAGGCAGGGGATAAAAACATCTCTTTAACTCTTCCAGCTGGAGACTGGGAAGCAATCGCTGTGACCTTCCCAGGTATCAAAGATCCACTCGTTTTACGCAAGATAGACGATAATCATCTGGTTACGACTGGGGATCAGACTGTCTTATCAATCCAAGATAATCAGATACAAATCCCTATCCCTGACGAAACCAATCGAAAAGTTGGAAATGCGATAGAAGCTTATTCTATCCAGGGAAATACAACAAGCAGTCCTGTAGTAGCTGTCTTTACCAAAAAGGATGAGAATCAGCAACCAACTACAAGCAAGGGAGATGATCCTGCTCCTATTGTAGAAATTCCTGAATACACTAAGCCTATCAGCACAGCAGGACAAGAGCAACCACCTACTGTTTCTATCCCTGAGTACACGAAGCCTATCGGCACAGCAGGACTAGAACAAGCGTCTACTGTTTCTGTTCCTGAATATAAACTTCGTGTCTTAAAAGATGAAAGGACTGGAGTTGAAATTATTGGAGGAGCGACTGACTTAGAGGGAATTTCTCATATTTCTAGCAGACGTGTATTAGCTCAAGAACTATTTGGTAAGATATACGATGCTTATGATATTCAATTTAAAAATTCAAACAACCATAATATACAACCACGGGGAGCTGTTTTAGTTAGATTACCAATTACAGCTGATGTAGAAAATATTTATTACCTAACTCCGACAAAAGAATTGAAATCACTTTCTTTCACTATTCGTGATGGTATGGCAGAATTTACTACCAGTCTCTTTAGTACATATGCGGTAGTCTATCAAAATGTCAATACTCCGGAAACCTCAATAAGCAAAACAGTTGCAACAACCTCCCTAAACTTTGAGCAGGCTTCAACTACCGATAGTCCTTCCCAGCTGGAAAATACGCATCTCAAAGAACAACTTCCAGAAACTGGTGAATCCTCAAATCCACTCCTCTTCTTAGCAGGACTGAGTGTAGTCTTAACATCAATTTTCTTATTAAAAAATAAGATAGATTAGATCTATAAATTTTTAAGAATTACTTGGAGGGCTCATCCTATTCAAGTTCAATTCGAGTATGTTATACACTATTTCATCTACCATTTAACTGATATCTTTTAAGATAATATTCTAAACTACAAACCAGTCCTTTTGTCTTGAGGACTGGTTTTAACAATAGTGAGAACTCCTAGACAGAAACAGATTCTTCCAGATTTCTTTTACCTTGTATCAATTTAAATCAATACTAATGTCATACAGCAATTGACAAGTATCTAGTTAACAATGCTGTGTAAGCCATATTATAAACAGACCGAGACACCACATCTCAGCCTTTTTCTTTATCCCAAAACTAATTCATCACTGACTAGACTTTGGCCACTATTTTTCTGGAAGAGATGCATGAGATCTTCAACTGTCAGATGCTTTTTCTCCTCTCCCTTGACATCTACCACTATCTTGCCTTGATAGAGCATAATGAGACGATTTCCGTACTCAATAGCATGGTTCATATCGTGGGTAATCATCAAAGTCGTCAACTGATGGTGTTCCACAATCTTTTGCGTCAAATCCATCACCATTTGACTAGTTTTCGGGTCAAGTGCCGCAGTATGTTCATCCAAAAGCAAAAGTTTGGGTTTCACCAGAGCTGCCATGACTAGAGTCAAGGCCTGTCTTTGTCCTCCTGAGAGATATTGAGTATCTACTTTTAAGCGGTTTTCAAGGCCAATATTCAACTCCTTCAAGGCCTCTTGGAACTGGATTCTATCCTTCTCCTTCACGCCCCAACCAAGCCCTCTCTTCTGCCCGCGTCTCAAGGCAATAGCCATATTCTCCTCAATCGTCAAACGAGAAGCTGTTCCCATCTTAGGATCTTGAAAAACACGGGCGATATCCTTGGCTCTCTTTCTTACACTCAGATTTTTAATGGATTTACCTGCCAATAAAAGGTCCCCTTCATCCACCGATAGATTGCCAGCCAAGATATTCATCAAAGTGGATTTCCCTGCTCCATTTCCACCAATCACAGAGATAAAATCTCCCTCTTCAACTTCTAAATCTAATCCTTTGAGGACATGGTTCTCATTGACCGTCCCTGCTTCAAATGTTTTGTGAATATTTTCAAGTGTTAACAAACTTGCCATAACTTTCTCCTCCTATTCATTTCTCAATTTCAGACCACGAATCTTTAATCTCTTTTGCAATTCTGGTGCAAATAAAACTAAGGCTAACAAGATTGCATTAAAGAGACGAACTAGATTTTGATCTAGATTTGGAATTTCATAGATATTTAAAATAATCAAACGGTAAACAATAGCACCGATTCCGATGGATAACAAGCGGCCTCCAATGGTCAAGTCGTGTATCAAAACTTCCGCAATAATCACTGCACTCAAACCAACAACGATAGTTCCTGTCCCAGAAGTTACATCCGAAAATCCATCATTTTGGGCAAACAAGGAACCACATAGGGCAATCAAACCGTTTGAAATCATGTAACCAACAATCTTCATGGTGTCTACATTGACCCCATTTGCCTCACTCATCGGAATATTGTCCCCAGTCGAACGCAAGACCAAGCCAATCTCTGTTTTCATCAAAAGAGTCAAGACCAAACAAACAAGTAAGAGACAGGCCAAACTGAATGAGAAAACAGCTTCTTCATTTGACAGCCCTAAGATTGCCAATTGTTTAAAGACAGTTGAAGAATCTCCCAAGGAAAGATTGGGCACGCTACCCATGATTTTAATATTGATTGAATAAAGCCCTGTCAAGGTCACAATCCCTGTCAAGAGAGCTGGAATTTTCATCTTGGTGTGGAGCATTCCTGATACAAGACCTGCTACCATACCTGCCAGCAAAGCAAGTAAGGTCGCAATCCAAGGATTTATCCCTGCCTGTATCTGTGATACCACGACTGCTGCCCCCAGAGGAAAGGCTCCCTCAGCAGTCATATCCGCAATATCCAAAATACGGAAAGTCAAGTAGACCCCAATCGCCATAATCGACCACAACAAACCTTCTGATAAACTAGATAATACAAAACTCATCTTAAACCTCCTTATTCCTTGCCTTCTAACTTACTAATATCAATTCCTAGTGCATCTGCCATTTCTTGATTGGTATGCAATTCCAGTTTTTCAGGCAACTCAACTGCTATATTTTCTGGCTTCTCACCTTTTAAAACACGAATCAGCATGCGAGCTGTCTGTCTTCCCAATTCTTCATAATTGGTTCCGTAGTTATACAAGCCACCAACAGCAATCATTTCTGTTGAACCACCGAATACTGGAACCTTGTGTTTAATAGAAACCTGCTTGACTGTTTCCATGGTTGATGAAATGATATTATCCGTTGGTACAAAAACCATATCCACCTCTGCCATCAAGCTTTCTGCAGCAACCTTGACGTTGTTACTGTCCAAGATTGTTTTTTCAACAACGGTAAAGCCTTTTTCTTCCAGAAGTCGCTTAGCTTCATCCTTTTGGACAACTGAGTTTGGCTCGCTCTGAGTATAGAGGATTCCAATCGTTTTAGCTTTTGGCAACACTTTCTTTATCAAATTGATTTGGGTTGAAATGGCATCTGATGACTGGTCACTTGTCCCAGTTACATTGCCCCCAGGATGCTCTCTTGACTCAACCAACTTGGCGCTGACAGGATCTGTTACCGCTGAAAAAATAACAGGTGTCGTTTGTGTTGTATTGGCCAAGCTCTGAGCAGAAGGTGTTGCGATGGCTAGAACGACATCACTAGATTCTGCTAGTTGCTGGGAAATGGTTTTTAGATTTCTTTGTTCTCCCTGTGCATTTTGCAAATCAATCTCGATATTTTTCCCTTCAACATAGCCTTGCTTGGCCAGCTCATCCACAAACCCTTCTCTAGTAGCGTCTAAGGACTGGTGGGTAATAAATTGTGAAATACCGATACGAAATACATCTTTTTTCTTATCTGCCTTCAACTGATGCAAACTAACCAGAGAGGTCAAGAGGATCCCCACTACCAAGAGGGGTGCTAGTAATTTTCGAACAACTTTCATAATGAAACTCCTTCTCAGAAAAGATAAAACAAAAAACCGCCTAGATACTATCTAAACGGATGCTTGAAATAATCTAACAAGTTATAACTTTGCTAGTCCATTTAGATATTCATCTATATGGACCACAATCAAAAATCTTAGCCACATAGATACAAACAAATTGCTTGAACTGTTTGCATCCATGGTGACATGTCTACAAACACTATCTAAAGTAGCTAAAGTAAAAGTTTTGATTCATCGTTACAGCTTGTTTCTTATTCATTTCTTTTTCTGCTTTCTTTTTTGATGTTTCCTATCTTACCACCTTTTTTATCAGCTGTCAAGAATATTTCAGAATTTTTTAAAATTTTTCGAAAATTCTTTCAAGATATTTTCAAAGTTTTTTCAAATCAGTCCAACAAAAAAAGGTTTATAATTTCCACATTAATTTTTATGGAAATTATAAAACCATTATTAGTTTAATCCTTGTTGGTAACGCGCCAATTCAGCTTGGTTAGCCCAAACATAGTGACCTGGACGGATTTCAACCATAGAAGGTTTGTCAGTATCATAGTCGTGTTGACTTGGGTCGTAAACCTTCAAGACCTTCTTACGTTCCAAAATTGGATCTGGGATTGGTACCGCTGAAAGCAAGGCTTGAGTATATGGGTGAATTGGATTGTTAAACAATTCTTCTGTTTCTGCAACCTCTACAATAACACCCTTGTAAATAACCGCGATACGATCTGAAATAAAACGAACAACCGACAAGTCATGAGCGATAAAGAGATAGGTCAAACCAAGCTCTTTTTGGAATTTTTTGAGCAAATTCAAGACTTGGGCACGCACAGAAACGTCCAAGGCTGAAATGGGCTCATCCGCAATAACAAAGTCTGGCTGCATGACCAAGGCACGGGCAATACCGATACGTTGACGTTGACCACCTGAGAACTCATGAGGGTAACGAGTCAAGTGCTCAGCAAGAAGACCTACTTCACGGATAATATTTTTAACTTTCTCTTTACGTTCTTCTTCATCCTTAAACAGACGGTGATTGTAAAGACCTTCAGAAATAATATAATCAACAGTCGCACGTTCATTCAAACTTGCTGCTGGGTCTTGGAAAATCATCTGGATACGACGAATCAATTCCGCAGCTTGTTCACGCGATTTCTTACCATTAATCTTTTGACCATCAAAAATGATATCACCATTACTTGTATCATTTAGACCAATGATGGCACGACCAATAGTTGTTTTCCCACTACCTGACTCACCTACAAGCGAGAAAGTTTCTCCCTTATTGATAAAGAAGTTGGCATTTTTAACCGCGACAAACTTCTTACTTCCTTCACCGAAGGAAATTTCTAAATCTTTGATTTCTACTAATTTTTCAGACATTTCCTTCCTCCTAGTCAGCCAGATGGGCAAATCCCATTTTTTCACGGATCTTATCATGGAGATTTGCAATCACAGCTGGTTTTTCTACTTTTGGAGCATCCTCATGAAGAAGCCAAGTTTTAGCCCAATGCGTCTCTGATACTGAGAATTGAGGAGCTTTTTGTTCGAAGTCAATCTGCATTGCATAGTCAGAACGCAAGGCAAAGGCATCCCCTTTCAGGTCAGTATAAAGTGACGGAGGTGTTCCTGGGATTGAGTAAAGATCCCCTTTATCATCAGCAAGCTGAGGCAAGCTAGACAAGAGACTCCATGTATATGGATGGCGAGGGTCATAGAAGACTTCCTCAACAGTTCCATACTCAACGATTTCTCCTGCATACATAACCGCTACCTTATCCGCAATACTTGCTACCACACCAAGGTCGTGGGTGATAAAGATTGTTGTGAAATGGTACTCGTTTTGTAAAGATTTTAGCAAATCAATAATCTGAGCTTGAATAGTTACATCCAAGGCAGTCGTTGGCTCATCACAGATCAAGACATCAGGTCGGCAGGCAAGGGCAATCGCAATAACGATACGTTGACGCATTCCTCCAGAATATTGGAATGGGTATTCATCAAAACGTCTATCTGCGTCTGGAATCCCAACCTTATTCATGTAGTCAATGGCCAATTCTTTCGCTTCTTTAGCTGTTTTTCCTTGGTGTTTTACAATAACTTCTGTAATCTGACTACCAATTGTTTTAATTGGGTCCAAACTAGTCATTGGATCTTGGAAGATAGTCGCAATCTTAGCACCACGAATTTGTTCCCAATCCTTGTGAGAAGATAGAGCTGTCAAATCTTGACCACGGTAGTCAATGCTACCTTGGCCAATGCGACCATTTTCTTCAAGCATACCTGTGAAAGTCTTTGTCAAAACAGATTTCCCTGATCCTGACTCACCTACCAAGGCCAACACTTCACCTTCAAGTAGCTCAAGAGAAACGCCACGAATAGCTGTCAACACTTTGTCACGAACGTCAAATTCCACGACAATATCGCGAGCAGTCAAAATTACATTTTTTTCTTTTGTCATTTCTACTCCTATCTATGTGTACGTGGATCACTAGCATCCGCTAAGTTTTGACCAACTACGAAAAGGGACAAGGATACCAAGACAAGAGTTGTCAATGGAATCCAGAACAAGTACGCATTAGTTGTTACGTTTTGTGAATAATCCGAAATCAAACGACCCAAACTTGGCACTGTAATCGGTAATCCAAGACCGAAGAAAGACAAGAAGGCTTCGTATGAGATAAAGCTTGGAAGCATTTGAGTCATGGTTGTCACAATAACAGATACCAATTGAGGCATGATATTTTTGGCAACAATCTTCAAGGTCGGTGTTCCCAAAGTACGTGACGCCAAGTTGTATTCCAAATCACGATAACGCAAGATTTGCACACGGATCATGAATGCAATCCCGATCCATGTCGTCACACTCATGGCAAAAATCAGATTCCAGAATCCAGCTCCGATTGAGTAAGTCAAGACAATGACAATCAAAAGAGATGGGATATTTGAGATGACGTTGTAAACTTCCATCATCACACGGTCAACTGATTTTGAAATTCCCCAAATACCACCGACAAAGACACCGATAACCAAGTTAATCGCTGTCGCAATCACAGAAATGAGGATAGAGTTACGAGCTCCGAACCAGACACCGTCAAAGAGAGATTTACCGTTACTATCTGTACCGAACCAATGTTCAGAATTTG
>CAJPJN010000043.1:0-10802 GCA_905369855.1 Streptococcus oralis
ACTTCAGACCAATCACAAAAGGTGAATATCTGAAGTTTTCTTTTATTTGTAAGTTATTACCATAAAGGTTAATAATAAAATAAATAAGGCTTAATATTCAACATCTGTTTATAGAATGCTGAGATAAAATACTGCAAACTTTGCAGTATTTTTATCCACTACACGAAGTTTTGCAAATCGAGTCTATTTGCAAACGGAGTTAGTAAGGCAGTTACCCTTTTCTATCTACGACGGAAAAGTCCACGAATCGATACCATTCGTGGATTTTTCCTAGTGAAGCGTTTAGGTAAGCCGCCATAGCGGTTACCGTCAAATGACAGCAACTTTATGTTGCTAGTCATTTGTAACGATTTACATCTTCTCTTCCAACTCTACGTCTGGATACTTATCCGCAAACCAGCGGAGGGCAAAGTCATTTTCAAAGAGGAAGACTGGTTGGTCAAAACGGTCTTTAGCCAAGATATTTCGGCTTGATGACATCCGTTCATCCAAGTCCTCAGGCTTGATCCAACGAACGGTCTTTTTACCCATTGGGCTCATAACTACTTCCGCATTGTACTCACCCTCCATGCGGTGCTTAAAGACTTCAAACTGGAGTTGACCTACAGCTCCCAGCATGTACTCGCCTGTTTGGTAATTCTTATAAAGCTGAATAGCTCCTTCTTGCACCAATTGCTCAATCCCCTTGTGGAAGGATTTTTGCTTCATGACATTCTTAGCAGAAACTTTCATGAAAATTTCAGGGGTAAAGGTTGGCAGTGGTTCAAATTCAAACTTGTTTTTTCCAACTGTCAAAGTATCCCCAACCTGATAAGTACCGGTATCGTAAACCCCGATAATATCACCTGCCACGGCATTGGTCACATTCTCACGACTTTCAGCCATAAACTGAGTAACATTAGACAGCTTGGCGCCCTTACCAGTACGAGGCAGGTTGACACTCATACCACGCTCAAATTCACCCGATACGATACGGACAAAGGCGATACGGTCACGGTGACGAGGGTCCATGTTGGCTTGGATTTTAAAGACAAATCCTGAGAAATCCTTGTCATAAGGATCCACAATTTCTCCATCTGTTTTCTTGTGCCCATGTGGTTCTGGAGCAAACTTGAGAAAAGTCTCAAGGAAGGTCTGCACACCAAAGTTTGTCAAAGCTGAACCGAAGAAGACAGGTGTCAATTCTCCAGCCAGAATAGCTTCCTCTGAAAACTCATTCCCAGCTTCATTTAAAAGTTCAATATCATCCTTGACTTGCTCGTAGAAAGGATTGCTACCAAAAAGCTTGTCCCCATCTTCTAAACTGGCAAAACGCTCATCCCCTTTATAGAGTTCCAAGCGTTGGTTATAGAGGTCATAGAGCCCCTCAAAGGCTTTCCCCATCCCGATAGGCCAGTTCATCGGGTAACTCGCAATACCCAAGACTTCTTCCAATTCTTGCAAGAGGTCCAGTGGCTCTCGACCGTCACGGTCTAGCTTGTTCATAAAGGTAAAGACGGGAATGCCACGGTGTTTGACAACTTCAAATAATTTCTTGGTTTGGGCCTCGATACCCTTGGCAGAGTCCACGACCATGACCGCAGCATCCACCGCCATCAAGGTACGATAGGTATCTTCTGAAAAGTCCTCGTGTCCTGGCGTGTCGAGGATATTCACGCGTTTTCCGTCGTAGTCAAATTGCATCACAGATGAGGTCACCGAAATCCCACGTTGCTTCTCGATATCCATCCAGTCAGACTTGGCAAAAGTCCCTGTTTTCTTTCCTTTTACAGTACCAGCCTCACGAATCTCGCCCCCAAAGTAGAGCAACTGCTCAGTGATGGTTGTTTTCCCCGCGTCCGGGTGGGAGATGATGGCAAAGGTACGACGTTTCTTAATTTCTTCTTGAATATTCATAAGTTCTCTTTCTTTGATTCTCTATTTTTCTTGTTTCAATAGCTAAGAATGATTTTTACATTGGATTTTACCATTCCTTTCAACACTCCATTATATCGGATTTTAGCATTTTTTTCAATTTCTATTTTATATTGAATAAAAGCTTTTCCTTGTAGTCAAATAGATAGAAAACAGTGACAATTCTAGCAAAAATGATATAATAAAACAAAAAGGAGATATAATCATGTTCAAAGAATTTGGTGTAACTAATTTAGAAGTGACAAAAGATGATATTTACAAGAATCCAAATAACCCTATTTTGCGCATGTATGATGACGATGAATTAATTGGAACCTTTAGTATTCTAACTGGAGAAGTATTGGAAAATTTGGACTTGGCAGACTATGATATTCGTTTTGCTCAAAAGCAAATTGAGTTAAATCGCGATAACTACCTTGAAACATGGAAGGACTACGTGGGATTACTACATGCCTAAATATTCTTTCTTAATACTCTTCAAAAATCAAATTCAAACCACGTCAGCGTCGGCTTGTCGTACTCAAGTACTGCCTGCGCCTAGCTTTCTAGTTTGCTCTTTGATTTTTATTGAGTATAAAAGTATGGTATTGAAATTCGTCCTAACGAACATAACCATAAAGGTCAAAAAGCGCATATTCACATTTATATACACGGAGAAGAGGTCGGCTCAATGTTTCTGAACGGTGAACTGAGAGATGGTAAAGTAAAAGCAAAAGACCTAAAAATAATCAGGCAATATGTTTTAGAAAATGCAGATGAACTTCAGGCTTTATGGAATGAATACCAAAAGAGTGCATATTAAAATCAAAGAATCTTAGTTTGCTAATGTACAATAAACAAAAACTATCTAGCAATTTTAATGCCTACTATTCAACTAATGCCCTACGTAGGTACTAACCATCCTACTCCCCTTGCAATTTTTAAAATAAACGTTACAATGAATACAAAAAAAGTGTTGCGTCAACAATACCCCACAGATCCGTTTAAGACGGTGGCTGTAATTGCATAACTAAAAAATAGCTCGTTAACTCGCCAAAGTTAGGACGGCTATTTTTTTGTCTATTTTAAAAACCTCTTTCTCGACTTGGAGTCTACTGAAAAAGTCATCAAATTGATGGCTTTTTTGTTATACTAGAGATGAGGTGAGATGATGCTTGATAATCAGTTAACTATGGATGTCAGTCCTTATTCTAGTTTGTATGATATCGTGGTTCCTAAAACCCACTTTTTACGTCAGCTAACTGAACTCTGTGATTTTAGCTTTATTTATGATGAACTAGAAAAGAATTATCGTCCCGATTTTGGGCGTAAAGCTTATTCACCGATTATGATGTTCAAATATCTCTTGTTAAAAGATATTTATAAGTTATCAGATGTAGATGTGGTAGGACGTTCCTTGTCAGATATGGCCTTTAAATTTTTTCTTGGTCTAGCTCCTGAAGATTCTGTTATCGAGCCATCCTCTCTGACAAAATTTAGAAAGCTAAGAATTAAAGATGACAAACTGCTTGATGTATTGATTCAGAAGTCTGTTCAAATTGCACTCGAACATAACTTGATTAAGAGTAAAATCCTCATTGTGGATGCCACTCACACCAAATCTCATTATAATCATAAGAAACCCCAAGAAATCCTTAGAGAGCGTTCAAAAGCTTTACGTAAAACAATTTATCAACATTCAGAAGATATCAAAATAGAATTTCCAAAGAAACCTCAAGAAGATAACCTCGAAGCAGAGTTGACCTATACAGAGGAATTAATGGCTGTGGTTGAAAAACACGAGGAACTCTTAGCTCTACCGGCTGTGTCTCAAAAGTTCAATTACCTAAAAGAGGCTGTCGAGGACGACTTAGAACATTTGGAAGCTTCTGTTAAGGAGGAGGCTAGGCTTGGACATAAGACAGCCGACAGCTCTTTCTATGGATATAAAAGTCATATCGCTATGACGGATGAACGGATTATTACTGCTTGCGTGGTCACTTCTGGTGAACAAAGCGATGGGAAATATTTACCTGAGTTATATGCCAAAACAAAGGAAAATAGTCTGGACATCGAGACTATTATTGGTGATGCGGCTTATTCAGGAAAGGACAACATTCAACTAGCTCGCAAAGAAAAGATTCATTTGGTGTCAAAACTGAACCCTTCAGTTTCAAAAGGTTACCGTAAAGAAGAGGATGCGTTTGAATTTAATAAAGATGCAGGGCTATTTGTCTGTCCAGAAGGACACATGGCTGTTCGCAAAGCAAGGACAGGGAAAAAACATCAAAATAAGAATCAAGTTGTCACTCATTACTTTGACATTGAGAAGTGCAAGAGTTGCCTTTCCAAGGAAGGATGTTATAAGGAGGGGGCAAAGTCTAAAACTTATTCAATAGCCATTAAGAGTGACGATCATCTTTTTCAGAAGAAATTTCAGGAAACACCTTATTTTAAAGAAATGGCCAGACATCGCTATAAAATCGAAGCAAAGAATGCCGAACTAAAACAGAGACATGGCTTTGATGTCGCGAGAGCATCGGGTCTTTTCAGCATGGAGTTACAGGCAGCCACAACCATCTTCGTGGTCAATATGAAACGAATTATAACCTTAATAAATACAAAATAACCGAGGAATTCGCTCAAATTAACGAGAGATTCCTCGGTTTTCATTTCATTAAAAGTAAGAGACCTATTTTTTCAGTGGACTCGGATAATCTTTTCGGCTGTTTTTGATGGGGAAAACTAAAGTGTAATGCTGTTGCTTTTAGAGATTTTCATAAACAAGAGCAAGGAACCTACTGTTAGAACAGTTAGGATAGTTGACAAGGCTGCGGCTACACCGTAATTTCCTCTGAGAACCTCTGTATAAATGGCTACAGTCATTGTTCTTGTTTTGACATTGTAGAGGAGGATAGAAGTAGAGAGTTCTGAAATCATTGTGACCCAAGATAGGATGGCTCCAGAAATAATACCAGATAGCATCATTGGAGTTGTAATCTTGGCGAAGGTATTGAGACGGCTACTTCCTAAGCTTTCAGCAGCTTCTTCAATACTTGGTGCTATTTGTTGCAAGCTAGCAACAGATGAGCGAATAGTATAAGGTAATCTTCTGACAGATAGGGACATGATCAAGATGAAAGCTGTCCCTGTAATCATAAGAAATCCACTTCCAAATAGACCGGTATTGAAGGAAGAAATGAAGGCAATCCCTAGAACGGTTCCTGGTACAATATAAGGGACCATACTGAGGCTGTCAATTAAGTTTGTAAACAAATTCCGTTTTCTAACGGCTAGGTAGGAGATAAATGTTGCGAATAGGACAACTAGAACCAAGGCAATCAAAGGGATACGAATGGTATTGAAAATAGCAGATCCCATACGATTGAAAGCTACCTTGTAACTGTTTAGAGAATAACCTTTGACAAATACCATACCTGATGTTTTTAGGAAAGAAGTATAAATCAAGTAGACTTGAGGTAGAACAGAGAACAAGATAATTCCGTAGACTGTTGCATAAATGGCAGCCATTTTTCCTTTTGTAGTTTTTTTAGGCTCAATTGGATGGAGCGAATTCATGCTGAAACTGTAGCGGTTTGAAATGTATTTTTGGATAAGGAAGATTGCCAAGGCAATGATAATCGCCATAATTGCTAAAGCAGATGCAAAAGCAGAATTTCCTCCAACCTCGCTAATAAATTGGGTATAAATCAAGACTGGGAAAGTCCGATATCCTTCACCAATCAACATAGGCGTTCCAAAGTCTGAGAATGCTCTCATAAATACAAGCAGGGCAGCAGCTAGTAAGGTTGGAACTAGGAGAGGTAAAACAACCGTTACGATACGCTTAAATCCGAAGGACCCCATACTTTCAGCTGCTTCAAGTAGAGAATTGTCAATACTTTTCATTGTCCCAGCAACGTATAGAAATACCAGTGGGAATAGTTGCAGTGTAAAGACAAGTACAATTCCTTTGAATCCATAAATATCGATAGCTGGAAGATGAAGGGTATTTGTCAGGAATTTAGTGATGACCCCATTTCGTCCCAGCAAGAGAATCCAGGAGTAGGCTCCCACGAAAGGAGCTGACATGGAAGCAATGATAATCAATATTTGTAGAAATTTCTTTCCCTTGAAGTCATACATGGAAAAAAGATAAGCTAATAGGGTTCCTACAACTAAGGAAGTGACAGTAGCGGTAATGGAAACCTTGAAACTATTGACTAGTGTCTCAGAATAGTAGGCTTTACTAAAGAAAGTGACAAAATTAGCTAGTGAGAATTGTCCTTCATGTATGAGTGCTTGCTTGAGCACGGTAACGATAGGATAAACGAGAAAGACAAGATAGGTAAGAAAGATGAAGAAAGAGGAGGCTGTCCAAATATTTAGTTTTTTACGTTCCATGGTTGCCTCCTTTTATCAGGTTTTGTGAACCATCTGCAGAAAAGACGTTTAATTTTTGAGTATTGATTCGTAGACGAATACGATCGCCTTTTTGTAGATCTTCTTCAAAAGTTGATTCTTCGCTAACTTGAATTTTTGAGGCAAAGCCTGTCTCGATGAAGTATTCAGTATTCAGTCCAAGATAGACGCTATCGCTAATAGTTCCTTCAATATCTCCAGATTCATCTTTGATAAACTCTTCAGGACGAATGCTTACATGAATAGCTTGTTCCTCAGCCTGATCAAGAGCTGGCATTCGAAGAGCATAGCCATCTGAAAAGACGATATAAGCGCCGTCGCTCCGTTTTTCAAGATTAGCAGGGATAATATTTGTGCGTCCGATAAAGGTTGCTACAAACTCATTAGCTGGTTTATGATAGAGTTCTTTTGGTCGGCCGATTTGTTGGATGACTCCGTCTTTCATAACAGCAATTTGGTCTGAAATAGCCATAGCTTCTTCTTGGTCGTGGGTCACATAAACAGTTGTAATACCCACTTCGTGTTGGATTTCTCGAATAGCTTGACGCATATCCAAGCGAAGTTTGGCATCCAGATTACTAAGGGGCTCGTCCATGAGGAGAACACTTGGATTAACAGCTAAGGCACGTGCCAAGGCGACACGTTGTTGTTGTCCACCACTGAGTTTATCGGGCTTTCGATCCGCATATTGAGCAATTTGCATGAGTTCAAGATACTTGTTGGTCTGTTGAATCAATTCTTCTTTTGGAACCTTCTTTTGCTTAAGACCAAAAGCAACATTGTCTCGGACAGTCAAATGTGGGAAAATAGCGTAGTTTTGGAAAACCATCCCGATATTGCGTTTGCTGGGTTCCATATTATTGATTTTTGTATCATCGAAGTAAAATTCTCCGCCTTCGATACTGTTGAATCCTGCAATCATGCGAAGAAGAGTCGTTTTTCCACATCCTGAAGGTCCAAGAAGGGTAAAGAGACTTCCTTTTGGAATTGTAATGTTCAAATTCTCAATAACTGGGACATCGTGGTAGATTTTTTTGGCGTTAATAATTTTGATCTCACTCATAGTGAACCTCTTTTACTGTTTAGATTGGATATCTGTAAAGACTTCGTTGTATTTTTTAACGATATCTGATTTATTCTTGATGACATAATCATAATCTTCAGTGAGTGTTTTGATTTTGTCAATTGGTTTCATATTCTCGCTTGTTTTAGCATTTTTACGAACAGGACGGTTAGTAGTGGTTGTACCAAGTGTATCTTGTACTTCTTGAGAGATGATGAAATCGATAAATTTCTTGGCATTTTCCATGTTCTTAGCTTTTTTAACGATAGCAGCACTAGCAGGTAGGAAGACTGTTCCTTCTTTTGGATAGACAACTTTGATGTTAGCTCCGTCATTTAAGAGTTTAACAGCTGGATCTTCATAAGAGAGACCAACAGCCATTTCTCCATCAGCTACTGCTTTATAGACACCAGATGAACTTGAACCGATTTTACCATCAATAAGTGTGAAGAGATCTTTTACATAAGACCAAGCCTTATCATCTTTGTAACCACCTTGAGCTTGTAGCATATTTGTTAACTGAGCAAAGGCGCTAGAAGAGTTTGCTGGGTCAGCAGTTGCTATTTTTCCTTTTAGTTCAGGTTTGAGAAGGTCGCTATATCCTTCGATGTTCATGCCTTTCGTTAAATCAGGATTGATGATTAAAACACTACCATCTAGTGTATAAGGTGTAGAGTAGCCAGTTGTGTTTTGATATTCTTTGATAACATTATCATTTTCTTTTGAAGTATAGTTTTCAAAGAGTTCTCCGTGGGTAGCATATTGTGTATAAGAACCACCAAAGATGACATCGGCTACAGGAGCTTCTTTTTCTGACTCTAGTTTTTTGAAAAGTTCTCCAGTACCAGCTTGAATCAGTTCTACTTTGATACCATATTTTTCTTCAAAGGCAGGAATAGTTGCTCCGATTAAGCCCTCTGAGTTTGGTGAATAAACGACTAGCGAACCGCCGTCTCCTTTATCAGATGAACTGTCATCGGCAGATTCACTAGAAGAACAAGCGGCAAGACCAAAAAGAGCTAGTCCGCAAGCAGCATAATACATCCATTTCTTTTTCATGATGGATACCTCCGTTATGTTATTTAAGTTTATTTTAAAATAATGTAAGCGTTTTTAAAACCGATGATTCTATTCTATTAGAGTAAAATTCTCTACAAAAACGGAAGTAATCTTTTTGATTTTATATTAGGGTACGACAGTTAATCATTGGAAAGTCAAATTTTATTTTTTAGATTGGATATCTGTGAAAATATCATTGTACTTTTTAAGAATAGCGGATTTGTTTTTGATGACATAATCTGAATCTTCAGTGGCAACATTGATTTCTGTCATAGCCTTCATATTTTTATTGGTTTTAGCATTTTTACGAATGGGTCTGATTGTAGTTTCAGTTCCTAGTTTATCTTGGATTTCTTGAGAAAGGAGGAAATCGATAAACTTCTTAGAATTTTCCATATGTTTGGCGTTTTTGACGATAGCTGCGTTACCAGGTAAAAAGACGGTTCCTTCTTTTGGATAAATGACTTTTACATCAACTCCGTCGTTTAAAAGTTTTAAGGCAGGATCTTCATAGGTGAGTCCTACAGCCATTTCTCCATCGGCGACAGCTTTGTAAACATTTGAAGAGCTAGATGCAATTTTTCCATCTACTAGGGTAAATAGATTTTTCACATAGGTCCAAGCTTGTTCATTTTCGTATCCACCTTGGTCTACAAGCATGTTTGTTAGTTGTGCAAAGGCACTAGAAGCATTACTTGGATCAGCAGTAGCAATTTTTCCTTTTAATTTAGGATTGAGTAGATCATTGTAACCTTCAATTTTTATATCTTTTGTAAGAGCTGAATTGGCAATGATGACACTGACATCCAGTGTATAAGGTGTGTAGAATCCTGTTTTATTTTGATATTCAGGGATTATCTGGTCGTTTTCTTGAGAAATATAAGGTTCAAAAAGATTTTCGTTAGAAGAGAAGAGGGCGTAGGAGCCTCCGAAAATGACATCAGCTACAGGGGATTCTTTTTCGGCCTCAGCTTTTTTGAACAATTCACCAGTGCTGGCTTGTACTAAATCAACCTTAATACCATATTTTTCTTCGAAGGCTGGGACTGTTTCTTCGATAAGGTCTTCAGGGTTAGGCGAGTAGACAACCAAAGTGCTATCTGAATCTTTTTCAGTGCTAGTTTCCGCTTCTATAGGTGAAGAACATCCTGATAAAGAAAGGAATATCCAGCCACAAGAGAGAAAGAATAGTATTTTTTTCATAAGTATCTCCTTTTTTACGAACATTTTCTCTACCTAGATTATTAATGTTTTCAAATTGTAGAGTTCTACAGGATATAATAAAAACCTTAAAGAAATCTAAAACGAAAAATAGGAAATGAGTTCCTAGAGCAAGGATGGGTACACTGTAACTGGGATTTCGATGGTAATCCTCTTCAAAGCACGTCATTTTATCTGTGATCTCAAAGCTATGATTTGAGTAGTTAGCACTTTGATTTTCATTGGGTAAAAGTACAAAATAAAAAGATTGCCTGATTTGAGCAATCCTTTTACATCAATGATTTTTATCCATGAGTTTTAATTCTTTTGGAGAAATATGGAGATATTTTTTAAAAACTTTGGCAAAATATTTATAGTCTGAAAATCCAACTTGTTCAGAGATATCGCTTAAGGGAGAATTAGGGGACTCAGCCATTTTATCTATAGCTTGCTTGAGGCGGTAGCGTAAGATATATTCATTTAGCGTCATTGGGAAGTCTTCTTTGATAACCTTATATAGATAACTTTCACTATATCCTAGATTCTCTGCAATGCTAGAAATGGTAAAGTGCATGCAGTAGTGTTGGTGCACAAATTCAAGAATTTGCTGAATGATTTGGTTTTGTGTATCAATTTGTTGGATAGAGGTGAGTAAAGTTTGATATTCTTCTAAAAAAGGAGTTTCTTGACGAGTGCTAACTCGTAATCGCAAAACAATTTTTTGAAGACATTCTGTCAACTCCTTGGTATCAATTGGTTTGGATAAGAAATCAACTGCTCCATATTGCATGGCTTTTTTGGCATTTTGAAAATCGTTATAACCTGATAAGATAACTTTTTCATAAGAAAGGGTACGAGTAGCTTCGAACATCATGAAAGCATCCATAATTGGCATGGTGATATCTGTTAAGACAATATGAGGTTCTTTTTCTTGGATGAGTTTCATTCCCTCTTGACCGTGACTGGCAGTTCCTACGACTTGGATACCTAGGGCAGAGTAGTCTACGGCAATCTCTAGCCATTTTCGAATGAGGTGTTCATCTTCTACGATAATGAGCTTAAACATGAGTTAGTCCTTTCGTTATAAATTTGACCCAAGTTTCTCCATGGCGATTGACTCCTAAATCTAGCTGGACATCGGAAAAGAAATTGCTCAATCGTTTGT
>CAJPJN010000044.1:0-10793 GCA_905369855.1 Streptococcus oralis
CTCCTGAACCATCAAAATAGAACCATCTGCTACCATCTGTTCCCCAGCCTGTAAACATCGCGCCAGAACTATCAAGGAAATACCATGCTCCATCAACTTCTACAAATCCAGTCTGCATGACACCTAAATCATTCAAGTAGTACCATTTACCACCTGTTTTCACCCAGCCTGTCTTCACATCACCAGACTCATAAAAATACCATTTACCATTAGATTGCACCCAGCCAGACTGACTAGATGTAGATGTTCTAAAATCTTTCAACGATTTTTCTACAACTGTAGCTTTACTTTTAACTGTTGAAAGATTTGATGCGGTCACTTCTGTATATTGAATAGCAGAACCATAGCCACCAGCCAATTCTTCTGAAGATGCATCATCACCTAAAGCTAGAGAAATCGTTGCTACTTGCTGAGAGCTGGCTGCATTTTTAAAGGCCGCGAGACCCACATAGGTAAATTTAGAATTGATCAAAACCTCATAATAACCTGTAAATTCTTTAGATGTTCCAGCCTTCTTTTTCGCTACATAATTCGCCTTCTCAGCATGCCAGTTTTCAATTGCTTTTAGAAAACCTTCATAGTTTACATCTAAAGCTTCTCCTCTTATACTATTACTAGATGGAAAAGCAGTCCAGATTTCTTTAGTAGAAAGACGCTCAGGTTTCAAAGCTACTGACACCTCAGTAGCGCGTACAAAAGCAGTTTTCTCAAGATCAGTAGACCATTTAATAGGGACATACTTATCTACCAAACCTTCATCAGCTGCTTCCTTACGAATCTTATTGATTGCATCCAAAATAGCTTGTTTGTTTGGAGTCAAAAATTCTCCCTTGATTCCGACCAAAACGTTGCCACTAGAAGGTTTTAGCACCTCTGAGGTCAATACATTTTCATTTTTACCATTAATAGATTGTGTTGCCACCAATCTGTCATTCGCAAAAACATCAGTTGTCAAAACTGCTCCAGCCAAGGTCAAGGCCAAGGCACTAGCAAATACGATTTTCTTCATCTTTTTCTCCTTTTATCCTTTAGATAGGACAGGTATTTTCAATATTAAATTATATCATATTTCCCTATTCTTTGTCCGTTTCTACTAATGTCATGAGGCAAATGATATTCCCCCCGAAAAGTATAAACTTTATCCTTTATTTCACAACAAGCTCATAACGTGTCTTACTTGTGAAGGTTTGATCGGCTTTGAGAATGACTTGGTCTCTGAGGTCACTGTGAATGGCATCTGGTAAAGCTTGCGCTTCAAGGGCAATCCCATTGTGCTGTAGCATTGGCTGACCTCCTATGATGACACTTTCATCCACAAAGTTTGCTGTGTAGACCACAAAGCAAGGAGCCTCTGTCTTGAAAAGCAGGAAGCGACCTGAGTTTTGGTCATAAAGGAAACCAGCATTGTCATGACCTGCAGGAATGGCAAATGGGTGATCCAAACCAGATACCAGCTGGATTTGCTCATCTTCTTCTGCAAAGATGTCTTTCAACAAAGCACCATTGTAGATGTGTTTAACCACATCACGAGTAGCATCTGGAGTTTTGGTAGGAACACCGTCGGGAGCGATTGGGTAAATGCCCTCTGTGTTTAGTTGGAAGACATGACGGTCAATCGTCTGCGTGAAATCACCAGACAAGTTGAAATAGCTGTGGTTGGTTGGATTGACCAGCGTATCCTGATCTGTCGTTACCTTGTAGCTGATTTCATAGGCACCAGTTTCTTCCAAGTGATAACTGATCCAAATCTTGAGATTTCCAGGAAATCCTCCTGTCCCATCTGTACGCTCTGTGTAGAGGGTCAAGCCATGGTCGCTCACTTCAACTAGTTCAAACAAGCTGGAATCCCAACCAGTTGAACCACTGTGGTTACAGTTGCTAGCATTGTTGACTTCAAGGTCATAGATCTTGCTATTTAATTCAAAGGTCGCACCTGCAATACGTCCCGCCACAGGACCTACGCTAGCTCCATGCTTGGGACTATTGCCTACATAGCTATCAAAATCATCAAATCCCAAGATAACATTGGCAAAATTTCCAGCCTTGTCAGGTGCGACATAGCGCAAGATGGTCGCACCATAAGTCATAACCTCAAGTTGGTAGCCACCGTCAGTCTCAAAACGATAAGCCAAGACATCTTGTCCCTCAACATTTCCAAATACATGCTCTGTGTATGATTTCATTCTCTTCTCCTTTTACTATTTCTCTCAAGCAAACAAACCATAGAAAGCGCCTTGACAATCTATGGTTTATCTGATGATTTACAAATCCTCTTTCAAGAATTCATAAACACTGTCTTACTTTTGATATTCGTGGATGATAACACCTTGTACCACACGGTTTACTGTACCTGTAGGAGACGGTGTATCTGGTTTATTTTCTACCTTGAGTGAAGTCAATAGGGCAAAGAGTTGGGCATAAACGATGTAAGGGAAGACACGGTAAATATCATTCAAGACACCGCCACAACCAAGGGCCACTTCTTTGACATTTTCAAGACCAAAGGCTTGATCACTCAAAAGCACAACACGGCGAGCAATCTGATCACCAGCAACTTCACGAACCAAGTCCAAATCGTACTTACGAGTGTAGTCTGTCGTTGTACCAAAGACCAAAACAACTGTATCTTCGTTGATAAGAGATTTTGGACCGTGACGGAAGCCGACTGGGCTTTCATACATGGTCGCAACTTGACCAGCTGTCAATTCCAAAATCTTGAGCTGAGCTTCATGAGCAAGACCGAAGAAAGGACCAGCGCCTAGATAAATGACGCGGTTAAAGTCTAAATCAACAAGCTCTTTGACATCTTCTGCATTGTCGAGCACTTTACGGGCAAGACTAGATACAACTTCAAAACGTTCAGCTTTCACAGCAAATTCTGTAGGATCAAAGACCAAGAGAGCTGTCAACATCATAGACGTAAAGCTAGAAGTCATGGCAAAGCCAGCATCATTAGAAGCAGCTGGTTGCAATAGCAAGAGATTGCGGTCATCACCATGGGCTTGGAGAGCCAATTTACCATCTGCTGCACAAGTAATCGTCACTTGATAAAGCTCATCCACCAAGGCTTTAGCCAAATCAACAGTCGCCACACTTTCAGGCGAGTTCCCACTACGAGCAAAAGATACAAGGACAGTCGCCACATCTTTTTTCAAATAGGTTTCTGGATTGGCAACGATATCTGTTGTCGCAATAGCATTGAAATTCCATTTGCGTTCGTCATAGACTTCCTTAAAGTAAGGTACCAAGGTATCTCCCACATAAGCAGAAGTCCCAGCACCTGTCAAGATAACCTTGATATAGTCATGTTTATCAGCAATCCCTTGTAGGAAGGCTGCAATTTCTTCACGTTTTGCTTGATAAGATTCAAAAGCTTCTTTCCATACATCAGGCTGTTGGTAGATTTCACGTGTAGTGATTTCTGCACCCAATTCGAGCAAGTCTTCTTTTGTATAATGTAGCATTGAGTTCCTCTTTTTCTATTAAATATGGGAATGGGAGTAAGCCCCATTCCCATGTATATTCTATATAAAATGCTCTAACGATTTTCACGTTGTCACATCTTATTCATCTTCGTCATCATCGAAGCCTGCTAACAGGTCATTAACTTTCACAATGCTTTCTGTAGCACGGTTCTTATAGTCCGCATCTGCGCCTGTAAGGCTCGCATTGATAAATTCAATCACCATTGGAAGATTCATCCCTGCGTAAAGTTCGATGTCACGACCTTCCATAATCAAACGGCTTACCACGTTACATGGTGTTCCACCGAGAAGATCCGCAAAGACTAGGAAATCATCCAATCCTTCAATAGCAGCTTCAAATTTTGCAGTAAATTCTTCTGGGCCATCTTCTGGAAGAAGAGCCACTGCATGAATGTTGTCTTGTGGACCCATGATCATTTCAGTGCTACCTTTAAGTTCTTCACAGAAGCGACCATGACTCACCAAAATTAATGATTTAGCCATAAATTATGCGCCCATTCCAAGTACAAATTTACCAAAGGCAGAAAGAGCCAAAGCAAGTACGATAATAATACCGATAGCTTTAGTAGAGTTCATACCTTTCTTACCAAGCAACCAGAAGATAAAGGCAGTAAAGATTGCTGGAAGCAAGCGTGGGAAGATTTGGTTCAAGATGTCTTGGAAGTCAATCATCTTCTCACCGATTGCCCATTTGTAAGAAATTTCAAAGTTGATCATTGTTGCTACAAGAGCACCCATCATGAAGACACCAAGTACAGATGCAGCGTCAATCAAAGCTGTCAAAGTACTTTGCATGTTATTGATGAGGTTAACCCCTTCTTTATATGCAAATTCCAACTGTTTCCAACGGAAGATGTCATAAGCAACCGCAACTGCAATCCAAAGGAAGATTCCCCAAGGTTGTCCAGCGATAGCCATAGTTGCTGCGATAGATCCCATGATAGCAGGTACAAGTGAACCAAAGATTGTATCTCCAAGAGGAGCGAATGGTCCCATCAAACCTGTCTTGATACCGTTAACGGCGTCTTTTGCACCCACACCATCTTTTTCTTCCATGGCAAGGTCAAAACCAGCGATAATGGTATGGAAGAATGGTGAAGTATTGAAGAATTGAGTATGAACTTTCATCATTTCTTTCAATTCAGGAGTTCCATCCCCATACATTTTACGCAATTGAGGCAAGATCATGTAAAGGTAACCAGAAGCTTGCATACGTTCGTAGTTCCAACCCAATTGGAAAGTAAACAAGCTACGTTTGTTGATTTGATTAAAATCTTCTTTTGTAAGTTTGTAATTAGAATTCGTCATCTTCGATTTCCCCACTTTCTGATGGTGTAGAAGGTGCTGCTACAGCTACTTTTTGGCTATTTTTGAAGTGAAGCACTGCAAGGAAGATACCTACGATAGAGATACCAATCATAGACAAACCTTTAAAGTTGTTGACAAAAGCAATTTTTTCAGCAACATCTTTAGGTAGAGTACCTACGATACCAGCAACAGCGCCACCAAGACCTGTTACATATGAGTAAAGAACAGTCAACATAGCTGTCAAACCAAATCCCATTGCAAGGTAGTGAAGGTTACGTTTAACTGGAAGGTAACGAAGCAAGATTGCAAATCCAAGACCTGGAAGCATACGTCCTGCAAGTGTCAAGCCATCTGCAACCCATTTGTATGCTTCAACGAAGTCTACCACTGATTGTACGAAGGCACCACCAAAAGCAAGGGCAAAGAAGACTGGAAGGGCACGAGATAGAGCCCAAGGAATCGCACCAAGTAAGTAGTTGCGTTCAATACCTTTATAGTCAAAGCGTTCGATTGCAGCATCCACACGGTGAGCGAAGAAAGTAGTTGTCATACGTCCAAGAACGTCGAAGTAAGTCAAGAGAGCTGCTACTGGCACAGCGATTGTTGTAATCGCAAGTGCTGTATCAATTCCTTGTGAAACAGAGAAGGCTGTCGCAAGAACCGCACCAGAAGTTGCGTCGATACGAGAAGCACCACCGAAGGTACCAACCCCAAGAACGAACAGTTGCAAGTTACCACCGATAAGCAGACCAGTAGTCACATCTCCCATGATTAAACCAGTAATGAAACCAGCAAATACAGGGGAACCTGCAGATGAAACGATCGTCAACTCATCACAGATTTGATAAGCTGAGTACAAAGTGAGAAGTAAAATTTGCCACCATTGTATCATAACAATGACCTCCTAAAAATTTTTTCCTATTTTAATAAGCTCAAAAAGTCTGAAATTGGATCATTTGGAACCATTTGAGCAGTAAGTTTAACACCTTTTTCTGCCAGTTTGTGGAAGTCTTCCACATCCTTGTCCACTACGTTGATAGAACGTGTGATGGCGCGAGTTTCTGGTGTTTGAGACATATTCCCAACATTAAGGGTTTCAAGTGGTACACCTGCTTCTACCAAACCAAGGAAGCGGTCTGGTTTACGAGCCACGATAAAGAGACGTTGGCTATCGTATTTTCCAGCAAGAATATTGGCTGCCGCTTTTTCAATTGGCAAAATACTCAATTTCACACCTGGTGGTGTCGCAAGTTTCAAACCACTCTTTTCAACGTCGTTGTTGACAACTTCGTCATCTACAACCATAATACGTGAAACATTTAGTTTTCCAGCCCAAAGATTGGCTACTTGTCCGTGGATCAAACGTCCATCGATACGGCATCCTACAATTGTCATAAGTTTTCCCCCTTTATATGTTTTAGTGTAGGTTTACGAGTTAAATGAATCTCTTCTTTATATTGGCCCTCTGTCTCAAAGATGATGATACGATTGGCACCTTCCTTGAGATAGCTATGAGGGATATAAAGCGAGAGGGTTGGGCCGACGTTCCAAAAACGTCCTAGATTCTGCCCGTTTACAAAGGCAACTCCCTTACCAAACTCAGATAAGTCTAGGTAAGTATCTTTTGGCTCTTCGACTGTAAAGTCATAAGCGTAAAAGGCTGGTTGTCCTTGATTCCATCCTTTTGAAAAATCAATTTTCTCAGGATTATCTAGTGGGAGTGGATAGTGTTTCCAGTTTAGTAAGAAGTGCAAATCCTTACAAACCCCTGTCCGAATTCCCTTACGTTGCGTATCTGCTAAGAACTTATGTCCATAGTTGACACGCCCCATATTTTCTATCAAGATATCCAATCTAGACAGCGCTTTCTTTTCACCTTGATAAAAAATATCTTCCCCAATCTCTGTCTGGTATTGAGTGGAAATCCATTGACCATCTACAAAGAGTTGAGCACGGTCACGTCCATCAATGATACGAAGTCTTTCCTCTTCTGCATCCCAACTTGCCTCAGTGCGATAGAGAAGATAGCCATAACTTTGTCCTAGCTCCTCCATCTTTTGAGGATAGAGACTTTCTACTGGATTTGACAAGCTATCCAGGGTTTCAAACAAGGAAACTTTTTCAACTAGTGGAATAGCATCCAACTCCATACTCTCTTTGTAGAGTGGCTCCAACTGCGGGTACTCTGGAAAATGTGTTGCCATCATCTTCTTGACTGCCAAGTATTTGGCAGTTGGATTTCCTTCTTCATCCAGAAGCGCATCGTAATCATAAGACGTAACTTGTGGCAGGTCCAAAGTTCCTCGAGCCGAGCAACCATTCATGAATCCAAAGTTTGTACCACCGTGGAACATGTAAAGATTGATAGAGCCTTGCTCCAAAACTTCTCGAACTGCATCTGCCAATTCTTTTGGATCCCGTGTGATAATCGGTTCTTTCCAACGATTGAACCAGCCATCCCAGAACTCCATACACATGAGTGGCCATTTCTTGCCATATTCATCAAAGAAATCCTGCATCTGTGAAAAGTTGTAAGGGGCCTTAGAGCCAAAGTTGCCTGTTACAAAGAGGTCATCTTCGATTAAGGTTCCCGCTTTCAGAGTAGCTCTCCAAGGACCATCTGACGTAAAGAGGGGACAGGTTACGCCACGCTCTTCCATCAACTGTCGAATCGCTCTCAGATAAGCCTTATCTTCTCCATAAGAACCATACTCATTTTCAACCTGCATCATGAGGATATTGCCACCATTGTCCAATAAATGTGGAACCAATCGTGACAAGAGTTGGTCATAATAGCGACCCACAGCTCCAATATAGGCTGGGTCAGATGAGCGGATTCTCATATCTTTGGTTAAGAGCCAAGCCGGTAAACCACCGAATTCCCATTCCGCACAGATAAAGGGAGACGGACGAACGATAGCATAGAGACCCAAATCTTGTGCTATCCGAAGAAATCTCTCCAAATCCTGAGCCCCTTCAAAGTTAAACTCACCTTCACGAGGCTCGTGTAAATTCCAAGCTACATAAGTCTCTACTGTATTAAAACCAAGAGCCTTCAAGTTATAGAGCGAATGATACCAATCTTCTGGAGGAACCCTAAAATAATGAATGGCGCCAGATAAAATCTTAAATGATTTTCCATCGAGATAAAAATCATCTCGTATCTCAAATCGTGTCATGTTCTTACCTTCTGACAATTAAAGTTTACGCTTTCATTTGTTGATATAGTAAATATATCTCAATATCTTGCATTTGTCAATAGGTTTTCACGATTTTTTTCATTTTTCACTAAATTTTACACAAAAAACTTATAAAAATCTCGTAATCTATAGTCATAACAACATTTTAGCACCATGTATAAAAATGTAGATTTTTCTATTTATTCCTATGTAAATTAACCTTATAGCCTATTATTCTAATTTTTTTATTCAAAAGACTACTATTCTTTCCGTTTTTATGGTAAAATCTTTAACGGAGAAGGAAAATCGAGGTGAAATTATGGCAATTCCAAAATATCAATATATAAAAGATGAATTAAAGAACAAAATCATTTCTGGTCAATTTGCCAGTGGAGATAAATTCTACACTGAAGCTGAATTGATTGCAATGTATGATGTGAGTTCTATCACAGTTGTCCGCGCCTTAAACGACCTTGCCAAGGATGGCTATATTGTCCGTCAACAAGGAAAGGGTACATTCGTTTCACGCGCACGCAAACATAAACTCGTAGAGTTTTCAGATGTAGAAGTTTTTGAAACTAAAGATGATAAAGTTACCGTCCTTTCTATTGAGCGCGGAAACAAATTAAACTACTTAGAAAAACTTGGACTACGTGGTGATCAGTTCTACTACAAGATTGAACGTGTCCGCGAAACAAATGGTGTCGCATACATCTACCACACATCATATATCCCAGAACAATACATCAACGCAAATTATCCAAATCTTGAATATTATAGTTCTATCTATAACCGTTTCAAATCAGATTACCACATTCACATGAATGATGAACATTTTGAAGAAATCAATGAAATAGCATTTCCAACTCCAGAACATGCGGCTTCGGTCCTCGGAGTCGATGAGCAATTCCCAACCGTTTTACAAACCAAGACTACTAAGCTAGAGTCTACTGGTCAAGTTCTCGCATACAGCGAAACTTATAAACGAGCGGATTACTACAAAATCAAATTCATTTCATGTGACCGTGATCACTAAGAAGAAAGCCTGAGCCTAAGCGCTTGGGCTTTTTCTATGTTTATTATACCATACCAAAAAGGTAGCGCTTACCTATTTTGGGAAGATTCTATAATTTGTGGAATATTTTATAGAAATAGAACCAAAAATTATACTAGATATATATATGTATCTTTCCGACCAATCTGAAATCTTAAGTTTAAATTTTATATTTTTTTATACTTATTATAGTTTTTTATCACCTCCTCTTGACTCTTATTAATATAAGAAATAAAATAAGGGTGTTGTTTTATGTAAACGCTATCAATATAAAATACAATCAGGAGGTTTTGCAATGAAACATGAAAAACAACAGCGTTTTTCCATTCGTAAATACGCTGTAGGAGCAGCTTCTGTTCTAATTGGATTTGCTTTCCAAGCACAAGCTGTTGCAGCCGATGGAGTTACTCCTACTACTACAGAAAACCAACCGACCATCCATACGGTTTCTGATTCCCCTCAATCATCCGAAAATCGGACTGAGGAAACACCTAAAGCAGAGCTTCAACCAGAAGCTCCAAAAACTGTAGAAACAGAAATTCCAGCTGCTGATAAGGTAGCTAGTCTTCCAAAAACAGAAGAAAAACCACAAGAGGAAGTTAGTTCAACTCCTAGTGATAAAGAAGAAGTGGTAACTCCAACTTCTGCTGAAAAAGAAACTGCTAATAAAAAGGCAGAAGAAGCTAGCCCTAAGAAAGAGGCTGATTCTAAAGAGTCAAATACTGACAAGGATAAACCAGCTAAAAAAGATGCAGCGAAAGCAGAGGCTGACAAACCGGCAACAGAGGCAGGAAAGGAACGTGCTGCAACTGTAAATGAAAAACTAGCTAAAAAGAAAATTGTTTCTATTGATGCTGGACGTAAATATTTCTCACCAGAACAACTCAAGGAAATCATTGACACCAATTGCCACCAAAGGCCAAGGTAGAAAGATTTGAAATCACATAAACATCTTCTTCTGGCAATGTCAATAGCGGTAGGAGCATGTTTTTTAATTTCCAACTTGGCGCCGTAATACGGTCATAGACTCCCAACGTATAGTTACTATCTGGTGTAGCTGACTCTTGTTTGGCACGCACTTCTGGAATTGCTGATTTACTCTCTACTATATAGGCCTTGGTATTCGTCTTCAACCATTCATTATTGGTTTTAGTTGGTAGGAAGAGTTTTCTGTAAGACTCTAGTAAATCCGTCACTGTCTTTCGACCTTTTGCAGCAGCTAGTGTTGTTTCATAGGCACTTATATTATTTGATGCTTTGAGATTTTCCATAACACTCTGACCTAGGGCCATGATAGTATCCAAGGTTGAAGCTGTGCTATTGCCATCAAAGTCAAACTTATAGGTATTGAGGTCCTTGGTATTGATGTGATCATAGTTGATATTGTACCAGCGATTGAGGTAGGTCAAACCAAGCAAGAAAGCTTCCTTGTTGTTCTTGATTTTCTCGCTGATGTAGGTTGCTACACTATCTCCCATCGTATTGATAGACTTGTCCATGGCTAGCACTTTACGGAGATGTTCGCCAATATTGGCCTTAACTTTTTCAAACTCTTTGTCCAAATATAGCGAATCAAGCGACGCATCTGCCTCAATACCCAGAACTCTTCTCATGGCTGCCGAGTCATATTCAACTCCTTGCAAATCTGCTAGAACCTGATTGGTCACTTTCGTATAGTCAGATAAAAAGGCCTCTGGTGTAAAGATAAAGTTTTTGCCTGCTACGCTGTACTCTGCAATTTGTGTATTTTTGAAGTCGTCTTTGTAA
>CAJPJN010000045.1:0-10779 GCA_905369855.1 Streptococcus oralis
CCATAACCACACGCTTGCCTTTTACAACGCCTGAAACAGCAGACAGTTTCATCCGTACCCCTTGCTCCCGCAATTCTTGAGTCTGTTGGATAAAGGTACGTTGGGTGTATTGGTTCTTGATGAGGCCCATTTCATTTGGTAGCCCAGACTCTTCCGCAAATCCCATAGACGCGCTTAGGGAAGAATTGGGCACACCGACCACGATATCCGCCTCATGCTTGAATTCACGCGCCAATTGGGCACCCATACGTTTGCGAGCCGTATGGACATTGACACCGTGGATATTAGAATCAGGGCGGGCAAAATAGATATACTCCATAGAGCAAATCGCGAGCTGAGTATCATCCGTATAGCTATCATACTGGATTCCCTTGTCATCAATAATCACAATCTCACCTGGCTTCAAATCACGAATCCATTCAGCACCAATAACCTCAAAAGCACAGGTTTCAGAGGAAACAACCACCGCTCCGTTGGCCATTTTCCCGATAGAAAGCGGACGGAAACCATTGGGGTCAAGAGCCGCAATCAACTTGTCCTCAAACAGCAAGATATAGGCAAAACCACCTTTGACAAGGCTGAGCGCTTCCTTGATTTTGCCCATTAAGTTCGGATTGTGACTGCGACGAATGAGGTGAGCCAAGATTTCCGAGTCCGAAGTCGCGCTGAAAATCGCTCCTCTATCTTCCAATTCTTTCTTGAGAGAGGCCGCATTGGTCAGATTCCCATTATGAGCCAAGCCAAACTGCATATCGTGAAAACGGAAGAGGAAAGGCTGAATGTTATCTACAGAAGCTTCGCCAGCAGTCGCATAACGCACGTGACCAATCGCACTAGTTCCCGTCAATTTATCCAAATTAGCAGGATTTCTGAAGACTTCTGATAGAAGACCCATGTCACGATGGCGCTTCAATTGTCCCTGATCATTGGAGAGGATTCCTGCCCCCTCCTGACCACGGTGCTGAAGACTATGGAGACCAAAATAGGTCAATTTAGCAGCATCTGGATGTCCCCAGATACCGAAAACACCACATTCTTCATTAAGAGATTTTACTTCGTATGTCATTTTTTATACCTAATTTTTATTTGTGTAGCACCAAGAGCTAAATCTACATGACTTTTACATTACTGATACTATCTATTAGAAAATCTGTAAGTCTTATTTTCCAGTAAAGTATTTAACCGCTGACGCGAACAGGTGCTGGTCTTTATTGCCTGGGATATTTTGGAAAAGACCATCCTCATAACGTTCTGAGTGGCCCATCTTACCGATAATTTGGCCGTTCTTGCTAGTAATTCCCTCTATAGCATTTACAGAACCATTCGGATTGTACTTAGAATCCATACTTGGTTTTCCATCAAAGTCAACGTATTGGCTGAAAATTTGTCCATTGTCACGGAGCTCAGCGAATTCCTCAGCCGTCACGACAAACTTCCCTTCACCGTGCGAAACAGGAATGGCGTGGATATCTCCCACTTGCACTCCAGCAAGCCATGGTGAGTTAGCATTGACAATGCGAGTTTCCACCATCTTGGCCACGTGTTGGTTGGCATCATTGTAGAAGAGGGTTGGGCTCGTACTGCTTGCATCTTCGAAGTTCCCGTATGGAAGAAGACCTGATTTGACCAAGGCCTGGAATCCATTACAGATACCGATAATCAAGCCACCACGAGCGATAAAGCTATCAATAGCCACACGCACTTTTTCATTGAGCAGGATGTTGACAATAAACTTAGCTGAACCATCTGGCTCATCCGCAGCTGAGAATCCACCTGCAAAGAAGAGAATGTTAGCCTTGCCGATATTGTCAACCATGGTTTCAACTGACTTGACAATAGCTTCTTCATTCAAGGTCACAAATGGTACCAAGTTGACCTCTGCACCTTCTTTTTCAAATGCCTTAGCTGAGTCATATTCTGAGTTGGTTCCTGGGAAGACTGGGATATAAACCACAGGTTTTTCAACCTTTTCTTTGGCTTTAATCACAACATCTGATGCCACAGCTGGTACTTCAGCCAGTTCTTTGGCTTGGGCAAACTCTGTTGGGTAAACTTCTTCCAGTTTTCCTTGGAAGGCACTGTCAAGTTTCTGTCCATCTAGCTTCACACCGTTTACAGTCAGTGTAAAGTCTGCACTTGTTTGACCGATTTTCTCTACTCCAGCAATTTCTTCAGGAGATGTGAAGACAAATCCGCCTAATTGAGCTGTCAAAGCCGTTTCAAGTTCAGGCAAGGTTACTTCTGCACCGATATGATTTCCAAAAGTAGCAAGTGCCAAACTTTCAACCACACCACCATATTTGACAGCTGATGCAGATGTCACTTTGTGACCAGCTTGGATGTCTTCAAACTGAGCAAAATTAGACTTAATCAAGTCAAAATCAATCTCTGCAGCAAGAGCTTGACCTGGGATGTAGTAGATGTTTTCCCCAGAAACTTTAAATTCTGGAGAGAGCACCTTACGGCTATCTGCTGTTGTCACTCCAAAAGCAACCAAGGTTGGTGGCACCGTCAATTCTTCAAAGGTACCAGACATAGAGTCCTTCCCACCGATAGATGGCAAGCCAAGCTGAATCTGAGCTTCGATAGAACCTAGAAGAGCAGCTACTGGCTGACCAAAACGCTCAGCTTGTTTATCCATGCGCTCGAAGTACTCTTGGTAAGAGAAGCGAGCCTTAGACCAATTGGCACCTGTTGCTGCTAGACGAGCTGTAGCTTCGATCACCGCATAAGCAGCACCGTGGTATGGAGACCATTCAGCTACATATGGGTTGAAACCTTGAGCCATGACTGACGCAGTATGAGTCACACCGTGTTGAACTGGCAATTTCTGTACAGATGCCTCAGTTGGAGTGAGTTGATAGCGACCGCCAAGTGGGTGATTGACCGTTGAACGACCGACCGAACAGTCAAAAATGGTTTGCAAGCCTTTTTGACTCGCATGGTTCAAATCAGACAGAACCACAAGAGTATCTGCTTCAAGTGTGTCAGCAGATGTTTGACGTTCTTCTGGAAGTTTGACATCCTTGTCCACAACCTTGGCATCGACGACCACGCGCACACCATTGGTATCAAGGAAACGACGTTCCAAGTCGACAATTGTTTCACCATTCCAATGCATGACAAGATTTGGTTTTTCAGTTACTGTCGCAACAACAACAGCATCAATATTTTCTTTGTTACATTCCGCAACAAAGGCATCTACATCCTCAGGACGCACCACAACAGCCATCCGCTCTTGTGATTCAGAGATAGCAATTTCTGTACCATTCAAGCCTTGATATTTAAGCGGTACTTTGTTGAGGTCGATTTCAAGACCGTCTGCCAATTCACCGATAGCTACACAGACACCACCAGCACCAAAGTCGTTGGATTTCTTGATGAGACGAGTGACATCACCATTACGGAAGAGGCGCTGAATCTTACGTTCTTCGATGGCATTCCCTTTTTGAACCTCAGCTCCAGCAGTTTCCACAGACTCAACTGTTTGAACCTTAGAAGACCCTGTCGCACCACCGACACCATCACGCCCAGTCTTACCACCTAGCAAGATAATCACGTCACCTGCTTCTGGTTTTTCACGGACAACATTGCCCTTAGGAGCCGCACCAACAACGGCACCAAGTTCCATACGTTTAGCTACAAAACCTGGATGGAAATACTCACGAACGTAGGTCGTCGCAAGCCCAATCTGGTTACCATATGAAGAATAACCGTGAGCAGCTGTTTTAGAAATAACCTGTTGTGGCAGCTTCCCAGCACGCGTTTCCGAAATCGGTGCTGTAATATCACCCGCACCTGAGATCCGCATAGCTTGGTAAACATAAGAACGACCTGACAATGGGTCACGAATAGCACCACCGATACAGGTAGCAGCCCCACCAAATGGCTCAATCTCAGTTGGGTGGTTATGAGTTTCATTTTTGAACATGAGGAGCCATGGTTCTTTCACACCATCAACGTCCACTTCGATTTCTACTGAGCAAGCATTGATTTCGTCTGACACTTCCATGTCGTCCAAACGTCCATTGGCACGCTCATAACGACCAAAAATAGTCGCCATATCCATCAAGGTTTGAGGTTTCTCCGAACGACCCAACTCATCACGCATGGCAATATACTTTTCATAAGTCGCCTGCAATTGCTTTTGGAATTTAGAAGCTGAGAAGTCGATGTGTTTCAACTCTGTCTCAAAAGTCGTGTGACGGCAGTGGTCAGACCAGTAAGTATCCAAAACCTTGAGCTCTGTCTCAGTTGGCACGCGCCCGATTGACTTGAAGTAGTCTTGGATAAAGAGTAAATCATCCACTTCCATGGCCATCCCTTGCTCGGCCTTGTAGCGAGCAAAGTCTTCTGCCGTATAGCTTTCAAAGAAAGTCAATTTAGGAATGGTCTTGTCTGACTCTGAAAATTCCTGCTTGGCAATCCCTGTCGTGATGTCCTTGAAACGTGAATCCACTGGATTGAGTAGGTAGTTCTTGACCGCTTCCAACTCAGTCGCAGCAATGTCCTTGTTAACCAAATACAATTGAGCAGTATTAACCGCTACATCACTTGAGCTACCAAGCAAAAGCAAGGCTTCCTGTGAAGAAGCCGCACGCTGGTCAAACTGCCCTGGCAAGCTTTCGATAGCAAAGAAAGCATAGTTAGCCAGATCCGCCTGTACAGCAGCTTCGTCCAAGACATGGTCTGTCACCTGCTCAGAGAAAATGTGTTTCTCTGCAGGTGCAAACAGGTCCTCAGCCAAGTTAAAGACATCATACACTTGCACGATGCGAATACTTTTCAAGCTTGAAAGTCCCAAGTTGTGCTGGAGCTCTCTTACCAAACTCTCTGACTTGACCTGAAAATCAGCCTTTTTTTCAACAAAAATACGTTTATCCATCAATTCTTATTCCTTTATTTCAGCTCTTGCAATGTTTCCAAATGACCTTGAGAGTCTTGCAAATAGATTATTTCAATTCCTGCAACTTTTCCCAGACAATCTCGTAAACGTCGGTTAGTTCTCCCAATCCTCTACGGAGTGAAAAGGTCTGGGGGACCTTTTCAGCCTGAGTCCTTTTAGTTGAGAGACGAAGGTTTTCCGTTGCAAACAGATTATTTCAACCCTTGCAACTTCTCCCAAACAACTTCGTAAACGTCGGTTAGTTCTCCCAATCCTCTACGGAAAACATCCTTATCCATGTGGTTGCCATCCGCATCCCACAAACGGCAGTTATCTGGTGAAAATTCGTCTGCCAAGATAATCTTGCCATCCTTGTCAAAACCGAACTCTAGCTTAAAGTCAATCAACTTAAGCCCAATCTCAGCAAACCAGGCCTTCAAAAGTTCATTGATACGACGAGTTTCTTCCTTCAAGTAGGCAATCTGCTGGTCATCCGCAATCTTTAGGAATTTCACATGCTCGTCATTGATAAATGGATCATCCAAATCATCATTTTTGTAGTAAAATTCAACAATCGGAGTCTCCAAGGCAATTCCCTCATCCACACCAAAACGTTTTGAAAAGGAACCAGCCGTGTAGTTGCGGAGCACGACTTCCAAAGGAATAATCTCAACCTTTTTATTGAGTTGTTCCGTGTCTGAAAGTTTCTCCACAAAGTGAGTCGCCACACCAGCCGCATTTAATTTCTCAAAAATAAAAGATGAAATCTGATTATTCAATACTCCCTTGCCCGCAATCTGCTCCTTCTTGACACCATTGAAAGCAGTCGCCTGGTCCTTGTAAATTGAAATAATAAGATTTTCATCCTCAGTTGTATAGATATCTTTAGCTTTTCCCGAATAGATCAATTGTTTTGACATTTTAAAGTTCGCCTTTCGTATTACTTGAGCACATTCTACCACAAAAAATCAAAAAATACAAGAATTTAACCGAATAAATGGCAAATGTATGCCAAAAATCATAAAGAAAAAAACTGCAAGAAAAAGATTTCTCACAGTTTAAAAATTATTTAACTCTAAAAACACGAACATTACTCTTTGTTCAAGAATTGATCCAAATAATAACGCAGGTAACTTTTCTTACCTGTAATCATCTGTAGACGACCTTCCACCCCATATCGAAGTTTTTCAGCCTGCTCCGAAGTTAGATTAGTCTCCGCCTCAATTTTAAAGAAATTCCCTTTCTCAGTCTTAGTAGCTGTCGCGTCAATACTTGTAATAGTAGAATCTAGGAAAAGTTGATTCTTGGCATCATGAGTCGTCGTATAGCGAACAGAATCACCAATCTTGATCCTTGCTACATCTTTTGAACTAAGATAGGCTGTAAGTTTAGCTTTCCCTTCTTTCTCCAAGGACGGATAGAGTTGGGCTAGTAGGGCACCTTCTGCTACCATGGTAGAATCACTGGTCTCAGGATTAAGATGAAGCACCCCATCCTCACTCGCCGTAATTTTCCCCTTGTCTAAAAGATTTCCCTGAACCTTCTTACCTGACTCTGCCTCCAAGATTTTCTGGGCTAGTAGGGTCAATTCCTGACCAACCTTAGCCAAATGTTGGGATTTAAGAGATTCCAATTGACTGCTTAAGCCTGACACATAGGCTTGCTGGGTACCTGAACCTGCATACTGGACACGGTAAGTAGCAAGACTAGATTCTAACTGAGAAAGCTGCGCTTCAACCTGCGCAACTGCCTGAGCCTTAGCTTGCGGATTTTCCTCGCCCTGAGACTTATAGGACTGGTAGAGAGAGTAGGCTAGATTCTGACTGGCCAAGGAAGCACCTGTTTCAATAGCTGACTTAGCTGTCTGGTAATCGCGAATTTTAGCTTCTGTTTGGCTGATGAGATTGCCGATTTCGGCTTGGGTTTGGCTAGCTGCTGCATTCTGAGATGCGATGGTCTCATTTTGTTGCGATGTACTAGCCCTAAGACTAGCCGCTTGGCTGAGGTAGTCGCGAAAGGTGGCTTGGTAGCCAAACTTATCCTCCTCTGGAAAGTGGTTCTCCCCTTCTTGCAGACTTTTTTGCAAATACTCCAATTGCTTTTTTTGATCCTTAAGCATGTCCAACTGACTGGCATAAGACTCCGCTTGGACACCCTCTGCCCCTTCCTGATATTGAACAAGAAGCTCCCCCTTCTTGACCTGCTTATTTTCTTCCAAATGATTGACAAGAATGCGATTGCTGCTAGTTGACTGAATATTAGCAAGAATACGACTAGGTTCGATAGTCGCTCTAGTGGATAAACTCATCTCCTTCTCTGCAAGAGTTGCAAAGCCAAGTAAAAACACGAGCAGAAGCGACATGGGGACAATCACCCGACTGGAAAAATTATGGTAACGACGATTATAAAACTCCGCACTTTCTAAAAATTCTGGTTTCATCCTCTCCTCTTTCTAGCTATTGACCAAATGGGCGTAAAAGCCACCCTGTGCAAGCAAATCAGCATGCTTTCCTTCTTCGACAATCTTGCCCTGATCCAAGACAACAACTTTCTCTGTCCGCTCAGCAATGCTCAAGCGGTGGGCGATGAAAATCAAGGTCTTATCTAAAGCCATGAGATTATCGACAATTCGCTTCTCTGTCAAAATATCCAAACTGCTGGTCGCCTCATCCAAAATCAAGACCGGCGCATCTGTCAAGAGAGCACGCGCCAGAGCGATTCTCTGACGTTGACCACCTGAAATCCCTGCCCCATCCGAAGTCAATTCTGTCTGGTAATTCAGTGGCATGCGCTCAATATCCTCCCGAATCTCTGCCAATTCGACCGCCCGTAAGATATCCTCCTGAGTCGTCCCCTCCTTGGCTCCAAGGAGAAGATTCTCCAAAATCGTTCCGTTAAAGACATAGGGCTGTTGAGGCAGATAGTTGATATACTGGCGCAGGGCCTTTTTATCAATCTGATTGAGATTGACACCACCCAGACTAATCTCTCCCTGACTTGGGTCGTAAAAATTAACCATCATCTTGGCCAAGGTCGTCTTACCTGACCCTGAAATCCCCACAAAAGCCACCTTAGAACCTTGCGGAATGGTCAAATTGATGTCTGACAAGACGTCTCGACCATAGCCATACTTGTAGGAAACCTGCTTGAAGGACATCTCTCCCTTCATCAAGCTCAGATCCTCAACTGTTTTCTTCTCCTCAAACTCAGAAGCTACCAGATAAACCTCATTTAGACGGTTATTGGCAACCTGCGCTGTCTGAAGCTTGGTTTGCAGATTGATGATATTTTCCAAAGGATTGGTAAAGTAAACAAGCAAGGTATTATAGGTAATCAACTGCCCCAAACTCATCTTGCCATCCATAACCAGAACAGCCCCCATCCAGAGAATGCCGACATTGAGCAAGAGATGGGCAACTTTTTTCAGAGCCTTTTGCTGACTCTCTGCCCGACTATAGGTAAAGGATTTTTTCAGATAATCCACAAATTCCTTGTCAATCTTTTGGTAACGCTGACTTTCACTGGTCAAGGACTTAATAGTCTCAATACCGTTGATGTCCTCGATGATAGAAGAAGACAGAACCGCATTGGCTTCCATGGTATCCCGATTCATCTTTTCAAACGGCTTCATAAAGGCAAAGATAATCACTGTATAGATAGGAAGTGCCAATAAAGTCATGAAAAAGAGATTGGTATTTTGTGAAAATAAAACAAGGGAAATAATGACAACCGTTGACACATCTAGGAAAATCGAAAGAATGGTCGAAGCCAGCGCATCGATGATACTGTTAGCATCTGTGAAACGAGATACGATTTCCCCTGTCCTGCGTGTCGCAAAAAAGGACATAGGCAGGTGAAAAACATGCTTGATGTAGGACAAAATCACATCAATCGATAAACGTTGCCCCAAAACAAGTAAGAGATACTCCTGAGCGTAAGACAAGATTTGCTGGAGAATATAGACGATAACCAGCCCAATAGAAATAATCCCAAGCGTCGAACGCATCTGATCTGGCACATAGGTATCAATGATAGACTGCAGATAATAAGAACCCACAATGTTAATCAAGGTTACCAAGAGTGTTGCCAAAACGATATTGGCAATCAAGCCACGCTGCTTCACTAATATAGGGATAAAAGAGAGCAGACCATTCTTTTGATCCTTATGAGGCTTGTAGTCTGGACTAGGTGCCATAAAAAGAGTCACTCCTGTCCATTCTTCCTCAAAACGCTCACGTGGCAGTTTAGTCAACTTCACCCCGGGATCTGGATCGGCAATATGAATTCTATCCTTATCCTGCCCAGTCACCACATAGTAGTGGAGCAATTTTCCTTCCTTAAGCACATGGGCAACAAAAGGAAAAGTCAAATCTGGCAAGTCAAAGAGCGTCATATCCGCCTTAATTGCTCGCGTCTCAAAACCAATTTCCTCTGCCACCTTGACCAAGCCCAAAGCCGTTGTCCCATCCATGGTTGTCTTGGCCAATTCTCGCAAGTGAGCTAAAGAATAGTAACTACCATAGTAGCCAAAAACCATGGCTAATGAAGCTACACCGCAGTCCATCTGATCCACCTGCGGACGATAGTGACGTTTCCCAAATTTCATATTCATCTCCTTTTCCTAAACTCATCTTATAATAACTATCTTACCCCAATCCTCAAACAAAAACTGGACTTCCTTCCCAAATGCTCCTATCTACCTCCCAACTGTACTTTTTGGATAAAAAATAGGCAGAACAAGCGTCCTACCTACTAAAAATATGGTATGAAAGGAAATTGATTTTTACTGACACCCTAGGCAAACTTGGAACAAATAAATCATTGATAGTAACATTTATGACATCCTATTTATTACTTCAATTACTAATGTCCCTGCTATTTCTAAGCCACCTCTGGTATGATCTATTCCTAGTCAGAATAGATAACACCGTTCTAAATTACGATTCATAGTTACTCCTTTTTTGATTCGTTACTATAAGACTTCTATTTCCCCATAGATTGTCTACTACCTCAAATTTATCCATTCTTTTTTTCTTTACTTCTATATAAAAGAATGAATACCATCACAAATAATGCAATCGTTGGTATATTGAAACTATCAAGCCAAGTAGGTAAAGATACTTTATTCATATCAGCTACTAATCTGATGATGATATAGGACATCGAACTAAGTAATACCATGATTTCAGGCCAAACTTTCAGTATTGATTTAACAAATTTCATATTAAACTCCAATGTGATGCATTCTTAGATTCTAGCATAGCTATTTTCAGCGCAGACTAACAAGTCATTCTTAACTGCTCACTCTACTCGCTTTTTATTGACCTTATAGCCTAGATAAAAGAGCCCAAATAAAACAGGGTAAATTTCTGGATAAAATAGGGTATTGATCGGATTTTTCAAAATCAAATACGTTGTGATGTAGATAATGAGTGATACGGTAAAATAACCCTCAGCAAAACCTAATAAAAATGTTTTCATAGAAGACTCCTATTTGCCTGACAAGAATAGCAGAAAAACTCTGCCATTCACATGTACAAAATACTTTTGATTCATGTTCTTCATTTATAGTTTTGATTATTTTTTGACAAATCTTTGCAAAAAATACCAAAATATCCTGAGAAAAGCAAACCAACCAAAGTCCATTGCCAATTAAAGGATACTAACGAACCTGTACGAATCACATGAAGCGCGAGATTAAGAGTTATTCCCAACAAAAGAAATATAGTAGCTAGTTTAGGTAACAATGTATTGAGATTAAGGTTGCGACTGTTCATTATCTAACGCCCACGGCGAGCCAAATCTGAACCAAATGTGTAACCAGCCCCAAATGCGCCAAATGCAATAGCACTTAGGCCAAATATAATCGAAATAGGTTCAATTCCTCCTTCAAT
>CAJPJN010000046.1:0-10727 GCA_905369855.1 Streptococcus oralis
GTTCTGCAACTCGTAGTATCGCTGAACCGCGAGAGATTCTTCACTATGCCATCAAGCATATGGCCACCTCTCTCATCTTGGTCCACAATCATCCTTCAGGAGCGGTTGCGCCTAGCCGAAATGATGATCATGTCACTAAACTTGTAAAAGAAGCCTGCGAACTGATGGGGATTGTCCTCTTGGACCATTTGATTGTCTCTCATTCTAGTTACTTTAGTTATCGTGAAAAGACGGATTTAATCTAAAGTTCATTAACGACATAGTCAAAGAGGTTTTTATCTTTGGGGCGATTTTCAAATAGAAATTCTGGGTGCCATTGGACACCGAGAAAGGCGACATCATCCGTACTCATGACAGCTTCAATGATACCATCCTTAGGATCATGAGCTGCAATCTTTAAGTTAGGTGCTAAATCCTTAATACTCTGGTGGTGGAAGGAGTTGATATGGGAGATTTCTCCATAGATTTCTCGGAGAACGGTATTTGGTTCTGTCACTAAGCGTTGGGTTGTGTACTCGGCGGAACAATCCTGCCAATGGTCTTCGATATCTTGGTACAAAGTTCCACCCATGGCAACGTTAAAGAGTTGAGTTCCACGACAGACAGAAAAAATTGGCTTTTTCTGTTTAATCGCTTCCTTGATGAGGGCCAGTTCGAAGATATCTCTTTGAAGGTGGTAGTCATCGCTATCAATGGTTTTTGGTTCACCATAGAATTTTGGATCAACATTTTGTCCACCTGACAAGATGAGCTTGTCAACCATACTGATATAGTGGCAGGCCATTTCTTGATCACCAATCGGTAGGATGATGGGAATCCCTCCAGCGTCTTTAACGCCTTCAACAAAGCCTTTTGCTGCGTAGCTCATCATGATGTCATCATCTGGATGAGTTTTTTCGTTTCCTGTAATCCCAATAACTGGTTTTTTCATAAAATGATTTTCGCTTTCTAATCCTCTTTTCGCATGAAATAGAGGAGGGTTTGGAGTTCACTTGTCAAATCGACATACTGAACGACCACGTCTTTTGGTAAATGCAGATGGACTGGTGAAAAACTGAGAATTCCTTTCACGCCAGCAGCAACCAAGAGATTGGCAACCTCTTGTGACTTGACGCTGGGAACTGTCAGGATAGCAGTCTTCACATCAGCATCCTTGATTTTATCCTTAATTTGAGAAATTCCGTAAATAGGAATCCCATCAGGAGTTTGGGTACCGACTTCAGGATGGTCATCTAGGTCAAAGGCCATGATAATCTTCATCTTGTTGCGCTCATGGAAGCGGTAGTGGAGAAGGGCATGGCCCATATTTCCAATACCTACCAGCATGACATTGGTGATCGAGTTATCATTGAGTAAATCGGCAAAAAATGTCATCAGTTTTTTGACATCATAGCCAAAACCACGACGACCTAGTTCACCAAAATAGGAAAAATCACGACGTACGGTCGCTGAATCAATACCGATAGCCTCTGCAATTTGTTTAGAGTTGGCACGTTCAATCTTTTCTGCATGAAATCTCTTAAAAATTCGATAGTAGAGAGAGAGTCTTTTCGCTGTAGCTTTTGGAATAGCAGACTGTTTATCTTTCACAAAATCACAACCTTTCTATTCTTCTATTTTATAGAAACATTGTGAAAAAATCAACAAAAACAAGAAAAAACTAAGAAAAATCTTAGTTTTGATGTAAAAAATCTGCATGTGATAGAAAACGGTAGAGGTCTCCGACCAGACCCTGATAAACTTCTTGTCCCTTAAAAGTCAAAGAAGTCACATAAAGTGTATCTGGTAGGGTCACACATCCTGACAAAGCCAGCATGAGTGCCTCGTAATCTTCATACTTGAGAGTCCGCTCTACCTGATAGCTGTCTTTATAGGTTAGTTCAAACATCTTGGCTCTATCTTTCTGATTTTGTAAAGACACCACGCTCTACCAAGCTATCCATGAGGAAATAGAATTTTTCCTGATGAATGTGGTGGTCTTCTGATTTGAAAATATCAACTAAACGAAGACCAAACTTGTCAGTGATATTGATTTTAGCTCCTGTAAGTTCCTTGTTAATGATGATTTTGAGTTGGAATCCCTCACCGCTGTTCGGAACTTTTTCCAAAAGGCGAGTCAGTTCATAGTTCCCAACTTTTGTTTCAAAAAAGGTGTTGTCCTTGAGGGTGAATTTCTTAACAGAAGGGCTGAGAGTGTAGTCGTATCGACAATTTTTTAACTGAATGGTTTTTTCAAATGCCATATGGCTAACCTCCGATAATTTCTTTTAAGGTTTTTGCAAGGGTTTGTAGTTCTTCAATAGTATTTTGTGGCGAGAGACTGATACGAACGGATTCCTTCAAGCGTTCTGAATTTGCTCCGTACATAGCTTCAAGAACATGGCTCGATTGAACAATGCCTGCAGTACAGGCTGAGCCAGTAGAGATTGAAATTCCAGCTAAATCTAGACGAAGGAGTAAGAGGTCATTTTTCTGACTAGGAAATCCAATATTGAGAACATAAGGGAGATGATGTTGTCCCCTATTCAAGTAATATTGAATGCCCTCTAGCTCTGAAAGAAAGGCGGTTCCTAGATTTTGTACATGTTGAAAATGTTCTTCTTGCTTTTCTAGGTCTTCTTTTAGGGCTGCAACCATGCCTACGATGGCAGCTAGATTTTCAGTTCCTGCACGTTTTTTCTGTTCTTGGTCTCCGCCATGGATATAGGAATCAAAGTCCATGCTAGATGCGTAGAGAAAGCCGATTCCCTTAGGACCATGGAATTTATGGGCAGAAGCAGTGAGAAAATCAATGCCCAATTCTTCTGGATGAATAGGGATTTTTCCAATAGCCTGAACTGCATCGACATGATAGGCAGCAGGGTGTTGCTTAAGTATTTGGCCAATTTCAGCAATGGGCAGTAGGTTTCCTGTCTCATTATTGGCAAACATGGTAGAAACCAAAATCGTATCGTCACGTAAGGCCTCTTGAATTTGCTGGGCAGTGATTTCTTGATTTTCTGGCTGGATAATGGTTGCTTCAAAACCAAAGTGCTGAACCAAGTAATCAATCGTTTCAAGGACAGCATGGTGCTCAATAGCAGTTGTGATGATATGTTTTCCTTGTTCTTGGTGACGAAGGCAGTAGCCAATGATGGCAGTATTGTTGCCTTCAGTCCCACCAGAAGTGAAAAAGATATGTTGAGGTTTTGTCCCCAGTAACTGAGCTAGTTCCTGACGGGCTTCTCGCAAGAGTTTGCCAGCTTGACGTCCATGTACATGAATACTAGAAGGATTTCCATAGGTTTCTTGCATAACCTCGGTCATAGCTGAAATAGCAACTGCTGACATGGGAGTCGTTGCAGCATTGTCCAAATAAATCAAAGAATCACCTTATTTCTTTTTGTTGTAGGCAAAGAGTGGGCTGACTGGTTTTCTTTCGTGGATACGGACGATGGCATCACCAATTAACTCACTAGCAGTGATGTAGCATACGTTTTTAGGAGTTTTTTCTTTTGTTGCTACTGAATCAGTCACAAGAATTTCTTTAATATTAGTATTGTCAAGAAGTTCAGCAGCTCCTTCGACGAAGAGACCGTGGCTAGAAACAGCATAAATTTCTGTAGCCCCTTCACGTTCAACGATTTTAGCAGCTTCAGAGAAGGTACGTCCTGTATTTAAAATATCGTCAATCAAGATAGCTTTTTTACCTTCAACATCACCGATGATATAGCCTTCGTTGCGAGTTGCATCGTCTTGAGGGTAGTCGATAATGGCGATAGGAGCATCAAGATATTCAGCCAAGCTACGAGCACGTTTCACACCTGAATTTTTAGGGCTAACCACGACAACATCTGAACCGAGTAGGCCCTTATCGCAGTAATGTTTTGCAAATAGGGGAACTGTATAGAGGTTATCGACAGGAATATCAAAGAAACCTTGAACCTGAACAGCGTGCAAATCAAGCGTAAGGACACGGTCAACTCCAGCCTTAACCAGCATATTAGCAACTAGTTTAGCTGTAAGTGGCTCACGTGGTGAAGCAATGCGGTCTTGACGTGCATAGCCAAAATATGGAAGGACAACGTTGATACTGTGGGCACTTGCGCGCACACAAGCGTCAACCATGATCAACAATTCCATTAGGTGGTTGTTAACAGGGAAACTTGTTGATTGGATGATGTAAACATCATAACCACGGACACTTTCTTCGATATTTACTTGGATTTCTCCATCTGAAAATTGACGTGATGATAGTTTTCCAAGTGGGACACCAACAGCTTGAGCAATTTTCTGTGCAATCTCTTGGTTAGAGTTGAGTGCGAAAAGTTTCATGTTTTTTCTATCTGACATTATAGACCGTCCTCTGTAAACTTTTTAAATCCTAGCCATATCTGCCTAGCCTATATGAACTGGGATTTTTGTATTTTATCTTTTCTATTTTACCAAAAAATAGAGATTATTTCAGCTATTTTTCATGCTTTTGACAAATCGAACCAATTTTGAGGGAGCTTTTTGATAAGCAATCTGATTTTCCTCTAAAAATTGCTGGAAATCATGTTTCCCTTGCTCGTGATTCTCAACTTCAAGCTCTAATTCGTAATCTGTAATATCAAAGTACTGACTTTCATCCAGTGCCATGAGACCAATAGCTGTTTTCATTTCATAGCGAAGTGTCGTTAGACAACCAAGGATCTGCCATTCACTAGTTTTAATACCATGTTTCGCCAATTCATCCAGTACTAGCCCTTGAGGAAGTTTTTTCTTGCTCAGATAGTTTTCAGCATCTTTTAGTTGCAATTTTTGATTGTATTCCATGTTTCCGACACTTTGTGGGACTTTGAGTGTCAATTCTGCCCAGTCTTCAAAGGTTCGAATGCGCATAGCAACTTTCTTTTCTCGCAGTTCAAAATCAGGTGTGTCGATGTAGTAATTTTTTTGAAGAACAGGAGTGACACCTGTGAACTGGTCTTTTAGACGATCATATTCATCTTTTTTCAAGAGTGTTTTCAATTCAATTTCTAAATGTTTCATTTTTCTTACCTTTTCTTTATCGTTGAAAGCGGATTTATGGTATAATAAGCATTGTATTTATTGTATATGAATCTGGAGAAAAAATCAAAGATATTTTTGAAGGATAATATGAGAACAAGGGAGAATATATGACCTTAGAATGGGAAGAATTTCTAGATCCTTACATTCAAGCTGTTGGTGAGTTAAAGATTAAACTACGTGGTATTCGTAAGCAATATCGCAAGCAAAATAAGCATTCTCCGATTGAGTTTGTGACTGGTCGAGTCAAACCGATTGAAAGTATCAAGGAAAAAATGGCTCGGCGTGGCATTACTTATGCGACCTTAGAGCACGATTTGCAAGATATTGCCGGCTTGCGTGTGATGGTCCAGTTTGTAGATGACGTCAAGGAAGTAGTGGAGATTTTGCGTAAACGTCAGGACATGCGGATTATACAAGAGCGAGATTACATTACTCATCGAAAGGCTTCAGGCTACCGTTCCTATCATGTGGTAGTAGAATATACGGTTGATACCATAAATGGAGCTAAGACCATTTTGGCGGAAATTCAAATTCGTACCTTGGCCATGAATTTCTGGGCAACGATAGAACATTCTCTCAACTACAAATACCAAGGGGATTTCCCAGAGGAGATAAAGAAGAGACTGGAAATTACTGCCAAAATTGCCCATCAGTTGGATGAAGAAATGGGTAAAATTCGTGATGATATCCAAGAAGCCCAGGCTCTTTTTGATCCTTTGAGTAGAAAATTAAATGACGGTGTAGGAAACAGTGACGATACAGATGAAGAATACAGGTAAACGAATTGATCTGATAGCTAATAGAAAACCGCAGAGTCAAAGGGTTTTGTATGAATTGCGAGATCGTTTGAAGAGAAATCAGTTTATACTCAATGATACCAATCCGGATATTGTCATCTCCATTGGTGGGGATGGCATGCTCTTTTCTGCCTTTCATAAGTACGAAAACCAGCTTGACAAGGTCCGCTTCATTGGTGTTCACACTGGACATTTGGGCTTCTATACGGACTACCGTGATTTTGAGTTGGATAAGCTAGTGACTAATTTGCAGCTAGATACCGGAGCAAGAGTCTCTTACCCTGTTCTAAATGTGAAGGTCTTTCTTGGAAATGGTGAAGTGAAGATTTTTAGAGCACTAAATGAAGCCAGTATCCGCAGGTCTGATCGAACCATGGTGGCGGACGTTGTGATTAACGGTGTCCACTTTGAACGTTTTCGTGGAGATGGGCTAACAGTTTCGACACCGACTGGTAGTACAGCCTATAACAAGTCGCTTGGTGGAGCTGTTTTACACCCTACCATTGAAGCTTTGCAATTAACGGAAATTGCCAGCCTTAACAATCGTGTCTATCGAACGCTGGGCTCTTCCATTATTGTTCCTAAGAAGGATAAGATTGAACTTATTCCAACGAGAAACGATTATCATACTATTTCGGTTGACAATAGCGTTTATTCCTTCCGCAATATTGAACGAATTGAGTATCAAATCGACCATCATAAGATTCACTTTGTCGCATCACCTAGCCACACCAGTTTCTGGAATCGTGTTAAGGACGCTTTTATCGGCGAGGTGGACGAATGAGATTTGAATTTATCGCAGATGAGCATGTCAAAGTCAAGACCTTTTTGAAAAAGCACGAGGTTTCTAAGGGGCTTCTGGCCAAGATTAAGTTTCGAGGTGGGGCTATTCTGGTCAATGACCAACCTCAAAATGCAACTTATCTATTGGATATTGGAGACCGAGTTATCATCGATATTCCCGCCGAGGAAGGCTTTGAAACTCTGGAAGCAATCGAGCGCCCACTGGATATTCTCTATGAGGATGACCATTTTCTAGTCTTAAATAAACCCTATGGAGTGGCTTCTATTCCTAGTGTCAATCACTCCAATACAATCGCTAATTTTATCAAGGGTTACTACGTCAAGCAAGACTATGAAAATCAGCAGGTTCACATTGTGACAAGACTTGATAGGGACACTTCTGGCTTGATGCTCTTTGCCAAGCACGGCTATGCCCATGCACGATTAGACAAGCAGTTGCAGAAGAAGTCCATTCAAAAACGCTACTTTGCTTTGGTTAAAGGTGATGGATACTTGGAGTCAGAGGGGGAAATTATTGCTCCGATTGCGCGTGATGAAGACTCTATTATCACCAGACGGGTGGCTAAAGGTGGAAAGTATGCTCATACTTCTTACAAGATTGTAGCATCTTATGGGAATATTCACTTGGTTGATATTCGCCTGCACACTGGTCGAACCCACCAAATCCGAGTCCACTTTTCTCATATTGGTTTTCCTTTGTTGGGAGATGACTTGTACGGTGGTAGTCTAGACGATGGAATTCAGCGCCAAGCCCTTCATTGCCATTACCTATCTTTTTATCATCCATTTTTAGAGCAAGACTTGCAGTTAGAAAGTCCCTTGCCGGATGATTTTAGTAACCTTATTACCCAGTTATCAACTAATACTCTATAAAAACTGTTTCAGAGTATAATTATTATCTTAAAGGAGAAAACTCATGGAAGTTTTTGAAAGTCTCAAAGCCAACTTGGTTGGTAAAAATGCTCGTATCGTTCTCCCTGAAGGGGAAGAACCTCGTATTCTTCAAGCGACTAAACGCCTGGTAAAAGAAACAGAAGTGATTCCTGTTTTGCTTGGAAATCCTGAAAAAATTAAAATTTATCTTGAAATCGAAGGTATCGAAGATGGTTATGAAGTCATCGATCCTCAACACTACGATAAATTTGAAGAAATGGTTGCTGCCTTGGTAGAGCGTCGCAAGGGCAAAATGTCTGAAGAAGATGCACGCAAGGTTTTGGTTGAAGATGTCAACTATTTTGGTGTTATGTTGGTTTACTTGGGCTTGGTTGATGGAATGGTGTCAGGTGCGATTCCCTCAACTGCTTCAACAGTTCGCCCAGCCCTACAAATCATCAAAACTCGTCCAAATGTGACTCGTACTTCAGGTGCCTTCCTCATGGTTCGTGGTACGGAACGTTACCTATTTGGAGACTGTGCTATCAATATCAATCCAGATGCAGAAGCCTTGGCTGAAATTGCGATCAATTCAGCAATCACAGCTAAGATGTTTGGCATCGAGCCTAAAATTGCTATGCTAAGCTATTCTACTAAAGGTTCAGGGTTTGGAGAAAGTGTTGATAAGGTTGTTGCAGCAACTAAAATTGCTCACGACTTGCGCCCTGACCTTGAAATCGATGGGGAATTGCAATTTGATGCAGCCTTTGTTCCAGAAACTGCAGCTCTGAAAGCTCCTGGAAGTACGGTAGCTGGTCAAGCAAATGTCTTCATCTTCCCAGGTATCGAGGCAGGAAATATCGGATATAAGATGGCCGAACGTCTTGGTGGCTTTGCGGCTGTAGGACCTGTTTTGCAAGGTTTGAACAAACCAGTTAACGACCTTTCTCGTGGATGTAATGCAGATGATGTTTACAAGTTAACCCTTATCACAGCAGCTCAAGCAGTTCATCAATAGAGAGAAGTGCTACTAAATAATTCGCATTTATAATCAAAAAACGCACAGTATCAGGAGCTGAAAACCTTGATACTATGCGTTTTATTGTGTGAAGATTTACTTCATTTTCTCTTAAAATTGAGTTTTTGCCCAGCCTATTTTAGTCTTTATAAGCTACGATACCAATGATGGTATCAACTGCACGTTCCATAGTCTGAAGGCTGACATACTCAAAACGTCCATGCATATTTTCTCCACCCGCAAAGATATTAGGAGTTGGGATTCCCATAAAGGAAATTTTAGAGCCGTCTGTTCCACCACGGATTGGTTCAATAATAGGCTTGATCCCTAAGTCCTCCATAACGGCCTTAGCAATGGTAATTGGAGTCATGTCTTTTTCAATGACTTCTTTCATATTGTAGTACTGGTCTGTCAAGTTTAGGGTGACACGGTCGCTACCAAGTTCTTGATTCATCTTATCAGCGATAGACTGCATAGCTGCTTTACGCGCTTCAAAGGCATCTTTTTCAAAATCACGAATGATGTAGCTTGCACGCGCCTCCTCGACACTACCTGTCACATCCATTAGATGGTAAAAACCTTGGTAACCTTCAGTTAACTCTGGTCTGTCATTCTCTGGAAGTTGATTGTGAAAATCAATTGCTAGCTGAAGGGCGTTGACCATCTGACCTTTGGCAGTACCAGGGTGGACATTACGTCCTTGGAAATGCAATTCAGCACCCGCTGCTGAAAAGGTTTCGTACTGAAGCTCACCTAATGGCCCACCATCAACTGTGTAGGCAAAGTCCACATCAAAATCATCTGCATCAAATTGATTAGCACCAACACCAATTTCCTCATCTGGACCAAAACCAACACGAATCTCACAGTGTTTTATTTCAGGGTGGGCAGTCAGATATTCAATAGCAGTCATAATTTCAGCAATACCAGACTTATCATCAGCACCTAGCAAGGTTGTTCCATCTGTTGTGATGAGCGTTTGTCCTGGATATTTCTCAAGACTCTTAAAGTCAGCTGGATCGAGTTTGAAACCAGAATTTCCTAGTTTAATCACACCACCATCGTAGTTTTCAATTACCTGTGGATTGACTCCTTCGGCATTAAAATCAGCAGTATCCATATGGGAGATGAAGCCAATCTTACGTGTTAAAGATGGATCATTGGCTGGTAAGGTCCCAATTGCAAAACCATTTGGTAGATAATAAACATTTTGTAATCCAACACGTTTCATTTCAGGGATAAGAACATTGGTTGCGAAGTCAACCTGACTCTGCGTACTTGGAGTAGTAGTAGAGTGTTCATCAGAGCGCGTGTTGACCTTAACGTAGGTCAAGAAGCGGTCCAAGAGATTGGGGTAAGTCATAAAAAACTCCTTTTGAATTCATTTTTTCCATTGTATCATAGAAAGAAGAGAAAAACAAAAGACAGAAGATTGAGAATGCCCCAATGTTAGCGTTTACTTATCGATGAATTAATGATAAAATAAACTTGATAAAAACATCACAAGGAAGTAGTTATGAAAAAAGCAATTTTAATGATGACTTTCGGTTCGCCAGAAGAGATTACCTTTGAAGGTGTGGCTGATTTTTTCACAAATATTCGTCGTGGAGTGAGACCTCAAGACCACGAGATTCAAACCCTCTATGATAATTATGTACTTATTGGAGGTACGCCTCTGCAAAGAATTACTCGTGAAGAAGTTGCCTTAGTAGAAGCTAGACGGGGGAATGAGTATAGTGTCTATTTTGCCAATAAATTTTCCAAACCCTTTATTCCAGATGTGATTGGTCAGATGGAAGCAGACGGCATTGAGCAGTGTATTTGCTTGATTTTGGAGCCCCATTATTCTTTTTACTCTGTCATGGGATTCGAGAAATTTTTAGAAAGCAAACAAATTCAATTTTTGGTTATTAAGGATTGGTATCAAGAAGAAGCGCTCTTAAACTATTGGGCTGATGAAATTGCTAAGATTTTAAAAGAAGAAGTAAAGCAGGATAGCTTTAAAGTCATCTTTTCAGCCCATAGTGTACCCATTTTTGCCTTGGATTTTGGTGATCCCTATATCGACCAGATTTTCGAAAATAGCAAGTTAATTGCTGAGAAATTAGGCTTGAAACCAGAGCAATATATCAACACTTGGCAGAGCGAAAGTGATATTGGTATTCCTTGGATTAAACCAGATGTATTGGAGTATCTTAGAG
>CAJPJN010000047.1:0-10483 GCA_905369855.1 Streptococcus oralis
AAACAGTATTTTGAGCTTACTTCGTCAGTTCTATCTACAACCTCAAAGCTGTACTTTGAGCTAACTTCTCAGTTACTCTTTGATTTTTATTGAGTATTCGTTTCAATCTATTTTAGCACAAAACAAATCATTTCTCAGTTTTCAATAGCCGAGTGATTTAAAAAGACAAGCACCAAAACTGATGTTTGTCTTTATGATTCTCTGTAAAAAGCTATTCATCATTATTTAACATGATTTTCTGCTTCTTTTTGAGCTTTTTCGATTGCTTTTTTGCTTTCTTGCTCCCATTTAGTCTTAGCTTCTTCATACTGTTTGGTTGTAACAGTATCTTTTTGCAGTTTCATGTACTTGTAGTTATTTCCGTCACCCTTGATGCCGACTAGTGAATAGCCTCTTGTAAATGGTGTTACTTTGGTTACAGATGCTGTTCCACCACTTGACATGGCTGACATAATCAGAGAATTGTCAATCATCCAAGCCTGTGCTTCAGCATATTTTTCATAGCGTTTGGCTACATCTTTATTTTCGCTATCTGCATCTTTAAGCATCTTAGTATAGGTATCAAGACCCAAGCTAGCAATCTTAGCTTTATCTTCCTGGGCATCTAGACCAAAAATCTTGAGGTAGAACCCATCCTCTGCATTGAAAGGATTGAGATAAGTTGATGGATCCTGATAGTCACCTACCCAACCATCAAAATTCAAATCATAGTCACGATCAGCTGGTGTTGGTGCCAAGAAGGCTACGTTATTAAAATCATCTGTTGAAAGTTGCTGAACATCAATGACAATGTTATCAGCACCTAAAACTGACTCAAGGGTCTGCTTAACTGAGTTCATACCTGTCACAGCATTTTTACTTGTCTGATCAACTGCAACATCCAAGTGAATTGGGAAAGTCACACCTTGACTTGCCAATTCTTTTTTAGCTTCCGCAAATTTTGCTTGGGCTTTTTCTTTGTTGAAATAGGCATCCTGAGCATCTGCCAAGTTAATACCTGACCATTCTGTGCCATAGTTGACCAATTTAGAAGCGACTACTTCTCCAAAGGTCTTGTCTCCAACTTGGACAAATGTAGGAGGCACTAGGGTGTTACGAAGGGTCTTGCTAGCTGCTTCTTCCCCATTTGACTGAGCAGAGTAAGCTGTTCGGTCCAAGGCAAAGTTCACTGCTTGACGGAAGTTTTTGTTCAAGACAGCTGTCTCAGTTGACTTCTTCTGCTCATCTGTCGTTTTAGCAGTGTGATTGTAAGCCTTACGATTAACATTGAAATTGAAATACCAAGAAGTCTTGTCCTGCAAACTATAAACGATATTATCCTTATATTTTTCCTTAGTCTTAGCAAAGTTAGAACTATTTGGATAAACCCCAGCGATAGAATAGGCTCCACTTTCAAAGTTACGGATGGTCAATTCTTGGTCTGAGCCATCAAAATAAGCCAATTTCACGTGTTCAATTGATACTTTGTCATGATCATAGTAATGCGGATTTTTCACATACTCAATAGATGATTTTGATGTGAAATCTTTTAACAAGTAAGGTCCACTGTAGAGAATACTATCTGGAGATAGGGTACCAAAATCCTTCCCTTTTGAGTTTAGAAACTCTTCGTTTACTGGGAAAAGAATACTGTTCGTTGTTTTTGAATTCCAGTAAGGCTCTGGGCGTGTCAAAGTATACTCAACAGTCTGGTCATCAATGTCCTTTACCCCAACCTTAGAAAAGTCAGAATCTGCTCCTGTAATATAATCATTCAAGCCCTTGATTGAGTTTTGAATCAAGTCAATAGCCTGTGATTTATTGTCCACTGCATACTTAATCCCTGTCACAAAATCTTGTGCCTTGACTGGGGCGTACTCTTCACCGTCAGCCGTGAACCATTTGGCATCTTTTCTCAGTTTATAGGTATAAGTCAGACCGTCGCTTGAAACAGACCAGTCTTCTGCCAAAGACGGAACTAGGTTTCCGTGGTTGTCATTTTCAAGCAAACCATCAACTAGGTTAGTAATAATAGCTGTATTATCAGCGTAGTAGTCTAATAAATAGTTAAATGTAGTTGGATTTCCACTAAAGGTTGATGAGTAAGTTTTTGTATCTGAACCTGATTGTCCGCAAGCAGCTAAAAACAAGGCAGCCGCAAAAGTCAGACCTGCACTAAGGACACGCTTTTTTGTCTTCATCTTCTTTCTCCTTTATGTTAGTTTTTATAACATAAGATTATTTTACCAAAATAGTGGGAATTTGTAAAGTTAATTGAATTTCTAGAATGAAAGTTTATAAACTTTAGTCATAAAAAAACAAAGGATTTCTGTCTTTCATACAGTCCTCCCTTGTTTTTATACGATTTCAATTTTAAATTTTTCTGTAAAAAACATTTATAGTAATTCCACACAGAAAGCATCCCATGGAGCTAAGATTTGTTTTTCAAAAACTTCTTGAGCCACGGTGTTTTCAATTAAGACCGATTTGACGTTTCCTTCTACGGTCAAGTCTTGCTCTTCATTGGACAAGTTAGCCACAACTAAGAAACGACGGTCACCGTCCTTACGGATATAGGCAAAAACCTTGTCAGCCGTTTCCAATAGTTCAAAGTCAGCTCGAATCAGCCAGCTGTTCTCCTTACGGATTTGGACCAACTTCTGATAAGTATAGAAAATAGAATCTGAATTTGCCAGCGCTTCTTGAACGTTGATTGCTTGATAGTTTGGATTGACTGCCAACCAAGGTTGACCTGTTGAGAAACCAGCGTTTTTGCTTTCGTCCCATTGCATAGGGGTACGGGCATTGTCACGTCCAATGACACGGATACTGTCCATGATTTCTTCCAGCGAAACGCCTTTTTCAAGAGCCTCACGCGCATAGTTAAGGGATTCAATATCTTCTACTTGATCCAGCGTTTCAAACGGATAGTTGGTCATCCCAATCTCCTCACCTTGGTAGATATAAGGAGTTCCTCTCATGAGATGAAGTAAGATTGCAAAGGCTTTGGCAGATTTTTCGCGGTATTCTTGGTCATTTCCCCAGATTGAGACGATACGAGGTAGGTCATGATTGTTCCAAAAGAGGGAATTCCAACCGTCCTCAACTCCTAATTCTGTCTGCCATTTGTTGAAAATCTCTTTTAACTTAGCGATATTCAGCTCTTTTTGATAATGCCATTTAGGTTGCCCTTCCTGATACTGAAGACAGATGTGCTCAAACTGGAAGACCATAGACAATTCTTGTCCCTTTGGATCAGAGTAGAGCTTGGCAATCTCTGGCGTTGCCCCCCAAGTCTCCCCTACTGTCAAGAGATTCTTATCGCCAAAGGTCGCCTGATTCATCTCCTTGAGATAGGGATGGAGCATAGGACCATTATTGACTACCTTCTCGTCAGGAATTTTCCCAATCATGTCAATAACATCCATACGGAAGCCGCCAATGCCTTTATCAATCCAGAAGTTCATCATCTCATAAATTTTCTGACGAAGCTTTTCATTTTCCCAGTTGAGATCCGGCTGTTTCTTACTGAAAAAGTGAAGATAGTATTGACCTGACTTTTCATCGTATTCCCAAGCAGAACCACTAAAGATAGAATCTAAATCGTTGGGTTCATCCCGCCAGATATAGTAGTCTCGCTCAGGGCTGTCAGGATTTTCACAGGCCTCGACAAACCAAGCATGCTCATCTGAGGTATGATTGACCACCAAGTCCATGATGATACGAATATCACGCTTCTTAGCTTCCGCGATCAGTTGGTCCATATCCTCCATGGTTCCGAAAATAGCTGCAATCGCTTGATAATCAGCAATATCATAGCCATTATCATCCATAGGACTGTCATAAACAGGAGAAAGCCAAATTGCTGTAATCCCTAACTTGGCTAGATAGTCCAACTTACTGGTAACTCCTGGCAAATCGCCAATTCCATCTCCGTTGCTATCCATAAAGCTCTTAGGATAAACTTGATAGACTACGGCATTGTGCCACCATTTTTCTTGCATCTTCTTACCTCATTATTTTAATAATCTGTAGTCTATGATAGCGCTTTTTAAAATTTTATGCAAGCGTTTGCCTAATCTTTTTGATTCCTTTTTTAACTCCATAGTTTCCTAACTTCCAATTTTTTATTATAATAGAGGTCAGAGGTAAAAAAATGAAAAAACAAGCTTTTAGTTCTGAACAATATTTGAATCTACAACGCGACCATATTTTGGAGCGCATTAACCAATTTGACGGCAAGCTCTACTTGGAGTTTGGCGGCAAAATGTTAGAAGATTTCCACGCTGCTCGCGTTCTTCCTGGTTATGAGCCTGACAACAAAATCAAGCTCTTACAAGAATTGAAAGAGCAGGTTGAGGTTGTGATTGCTATTAATGCTAGCAATATCGAACATTCCAAAGCACGTGGTGACTTGGGCATTTCTTATGACCAAGAAGTTCTTCGTTTGATTGACAAATTCAATGAATTAGGGATTTTTGTTGGCTCCGTTGTCATCACACAGTACGCTGGCCAACCTGCTGCAGATGCCTTCCGTAACCAACTTGAGAAAAATGGTATCGATTCTTATCTTCATTATCCAATCAAAGGATATCCGACGGATATGGATCACATCATTTCTCCAGAAGGTATGGGGAAAAACGACTACATCAAAACCAGTCGCAACTTGATCGTCGTAACCGCTCCTGGACCTGGTTCTGGAAAATTGGCAACCTGTATGTCCAATATGTACCACGACCAAATCAATGGTATCAAGTCTGGCTACGCTAAATTTGAAACCTTCCCAGTTTGGAATCTTCCCCTTCATCACCCAGTCAACTTGGCCTACGAGGCTGCCACAGCTGACCTTGATGATGTCAACATGATTGACCCCTTCCATCTCCAAACCTACGGAGAAACCACTGTCAACTACAACCGTGATATCGAGATTTTCCCAGTGCTCAAGCGCATGTTAGAACGTATCCTTGGTAAATCTCCATACGCTTCTCCGACAGATATGGGTGTCAACATGGTTGGTTTCGCTATTACAGATGATGAAGCTGCTGTCGAAGCTTCTAAACAAGAAATCATCCGCCGTTACTATCAAACTGTTCTTGATTTTAAAGCCGAGAAAGTGAGCGAAGCTGCTGTCAAGAAAATCGAGTTGCTCATGAACGACCTCGGCATCACACCTGCAGGCCGTAAGGTTGCTGTTGCTGCACGCCAAAAAGCTGAAGAAACTGGCGGACCAGCCCTAGCCCTTGAATTACCAACTGGGGAAATTGTCACTGGTAAGAACTCAGAACTCTTTGGCCCTACAGCAGCTACTCTTATCAACGCCATCAAGAAATCAGCTGACATCGCTAAAGAAGTAAAACTAATCGAGCCTGAAGTTGTTAAGCCAATCCAAGGTCTTAAAATCGATCATCTCGGTAGCCGCAATCCACGCCTTCATTCAAATGAAATCCTGATTGCACTTGCTATCACAGCTACAGAAAATCCTGATGCTGCTCGTGCTATGGAAGAACTTGGCAACCTCAAAGGAAGCGAAGCTCACTCAACTATCATCTTGACCGATGAAGACAAGAATGTCCTTCGCAAATTGGGTATCAATGTAACCTTTGACCCTTACTACCAATACGACCGCTTGTATCGTAAATAAAGATTTCAACCTCTCCAGCCTCGGAGAGGTTTTCTCTCTGTCTCAGGAGCCAGCTTTATGTTATAATGAAATTAGAAAACTGAAAGGATTTACCATGTCAAAAGAAGTTATTGTTGAAAGTTTTGAACTTGACCACACCATTGTTAAGGCACCCTATGTTCGCTTGATTGGGGAAGAAACAGGGCCAAAGGGAGACATCATCTCCAATTATGATATTCGCTTGGTGCAACCAAACGAAGACTCTATCCCTACTGCTGGTCTTCACACTATCGAGCACCTCTTGGCAAAACTCATCCGCACCCGCATTGACGGCATGATTGACTGTTCACCATTTGGTTGCCGCACAGGTTTCCACATGATTATGTGGGGACGTCACACCAGTGCTGAAATCGCAGCTGTTATCAAGGATTCGCTCAAGGAAATCGCTGAAACTACTACTTGGGAAGACGTCCCTGGAACAACCATCGAATCTTGCGGTAACTACAAGGATCACAGCCTCTTTTCTGCTAAAGAATGGGCAAAACTCATCCTTGAACAAGGGATTTCAGATGATGCCTTTGAACGTCATGTCATCTAATAATAAAAAAGAAACCAGCTTTGTACTGACCCCAAAAAGTTAGACAAATAATTTAAGTAAAGGATTTAGTTCTGTATTGCACAGGACTAAGTCCTTTTAATTTTACTTTGATTCGTTTGTTGTTGTAATAATCAATATAGTCGACGATTGCCCCCTCAAGTTCCTTTATAGATTTAAATGTCTTTTCATAGCTGTAAAACATCTCTGATTTAAGAATGCCAAAGAACGATTCCATCATGCCATTGTCAGTACTATTACCCTTGCGGGACATCGATGGCTGAATGCCCTTATATTCTAAAAAACTATGATAAAACTCATGCTGGTATTGCCATCCCTGATCACTATGGAGAATAGTACTCTCGTATTGTTCTTCTATAAAAGCTTGTTCTAACATATCTTTTACTTGGTTTAAGTTCGGGGAAGACGATAGAGAATAAGCTATAATTTCGCTGTTATAACCATCTAAAATTGGTGATAAATATAGTTTTTGGTTGCTTGTTGGGATAGAAAATTCCGTAATATCTGTATAGCACTTTTCCATCGGTTTTTCAGCTTTAAAATGGCGTTGAATAATGTTCGCAGCTTTCTTTCCAACTTCTCCATGATAAGAAGAATACTTACGTTTTCGACGAATACGAACAGTTAGCCCCAACATTTTCATCAAACGTTGTACCTTTTTATGGTTCACGATGAACCCACGGTTTCTAAGTTCAAGAGTAATACGACGATATCCATAATTACCTTTATGCTCGTTATAAATGGTTTCTATTTCGTTTTTTACGGCCTGATTCTTATCTTCTAGGTTTAGCTGCTTTAAGTGATAGTAGTAAGTTGAACGAGCAAGTTTAATAATCTTTAGAAGAATATCTAAAGGAAACTCTGACACTAACTCTCTGACAATCTGCGTCTTTCTTCTTTCTCTTTTTCCTCCTTCAATCGGAGTTCTCTCAACTTTTTTAGAATGGCATTCTCCGCTCTCAGGTACTCATTTTCTGCTTGAAGACGTTCTAATTCTGTCATATCTTCAGGTCTCGTTTTTGGCTTACGTCCCATTTTAGGTACTCTCCCTCTTGTTTTCTCAACAATAGTATACCCGTTTTTCTTGTATTGTGCTAGCCAGTTAAGAAGTATCGTACGACTTGGGAGGCCGTATTCAAGAGAAACTCTATCTTTAGTCCAGCCTTCATGTAAGACTTTATGAATCATTTCTTGTTTTAAATCAGGAGAATAGTAACGATTTTTTCCTTTTTTGACAAACTCTATTCCGTAACGATCAATCAATTTAATCATGTACCTAATATTAGAATTGTTTATCCCAAATTTATTTGAAAGCTTCTCTAAGCTATATCCTTGTTTTCTAAGTTCATAGATCTGAACTTTATCTTCATAACTCAATTTCATAATAAAACACCCCAAAAGTTAGATTTTTTCTGTCTAACTTTTGGGGTGCAGTTCATACGAGATGCTTTTAAATTAATCAATGAAACAGACTTGCTAAGATATAGAGTAGGTAAATGTGGGCTGGGTAAAAGATGATGAAACCTACAAAAAAGAAACAACCTCCGCTGTTCCTTTTTACTTCTATTTCACAGGTATCTCCTTAATCACGCGCGCAGGATTGCCAGCTAGGACAACGTTGTCGCCAAAGGACTTAGTGATTACAGCCCCTGCTCCAGCAACAACATTATTGCCCAGTGTCACTCCAGGAAGGACAATAACACCACCTCCAGCCCAGAAATTGTCTCCGATAGTAATAGGCTTGCCGTATTCCACACCTGAATTACGTTCCTGCGGGTCCAATGGATGGAGAGGAGTCAAGAACTGACAGTTGGGACCAATCATAGCATTGTCCCCGATGCGAATCGGACAAACATCCAGCATGGTCAAGTTCCAATTAGAATAAAAATTTTCCCCTAGATGGATGTTGACTCCATAATCGACTACCAGGCGTGGATTGATATAAAGATTTTGCCCAGTTGAACCAAACCAATCCTTGATAATCTCCGCCCCCTTCAAGGGATCTTCTTCCTCGTTAAAAGCAGCCTGTTTTTGGCGAGAAGCCTGAGCCAAGGCCCGCAATTCTGGGTCCGATGGACGGTAAACCTCTCCCGCTATCATTTTCTGGTATTCACTGGTCATTGTATCACCTCATACTTACTTTGGAGCCCATCATATCAAAAAGCCTTTGAAAGGTCAAGAATAGCCTGATCAACATATCTTACCCATGGCACTAGCAACGCTCGCTTAAATATTTTTGAGAATAGAAATCGTTCGTTTTGTCTATATCAATCACAATCCATTGTTTACATGATGCTGTAGAACATCAAAATCATAATCAAGATTAGTGCTTCATGCCAAGTTCTCGCAATTTCTGATAAACTTGCTCTTCATCTGTTGCCACCTGATAAACAATATTGTGATTCTCCAAGGAATTAAAGAAATAATCTTGAATAGCAATAGCTAATTTATCACTGTCTCGCATATTATCTGTCTTAGTTTCTACAAAAAGATAAATAATCTTATTTTGAGCACCTTCAATTACAAAAACAAAATCAGGACTAGTTGTTCCACCCGTATATTTTGGAATACGAATAGCAGATTTAGGAAGTTTTCCGAATACTGTTACTGTCTTATCATAGTGATGCTGAAGAAGTTTTTTCTCTGGATTCTCACTATCATAGTAAACGGGTGGACGGTCGTAAAGATATCGTTCTTCCCTCCCAACCTCAGTCAACTCTTTTGTACCTAAATTTCCAATAATAATTTCATTTACAAAACTATCCGTTGTAGCATCATAAAGTGTTGTAATAGCTTGAAAATCCAAACTTTCATAGCGATAAGCTGTGCTATAACTCTTCTCAAAAGCACATTTAAAGGCTTTAACCAAATTTTTCAAGGTCTCATCATTTAGAATATTATCATTTCTAATTTTTTTCAATACTTTTAAGAGCCGCCTATGTAATGCTGTAATAGGTAAATTCGTTTCCTGTACCAGCTTTTTGAGGAAGACTCCATACGCCATACCAGCTCGCGCATGGCTATAACTAGCTGTCTCCGTTGAACTAGTAACGTCACTATCCTCTGCTACCAGACTTTCCCTTATCATACCAAAATATTCAACAACATAGTACGTCTCATCTAAAAATATCTGATCCATAAGTTGTGATATATCAACAGCTCCATCATCAAAAACTATCATACGTCGCTTCGATAAATCTCTCCAAAGTTTTTTCACCTGTTTCCAGTTGTCTTGATTTATTTTCACATGCGTAACAGGCCTTGTCTCATTACTATTACGAACCTTATCGCCTCTCAGTTGCTGTTCTGTTAGGATAGGATACAACTGGCATAATTTCTCTCATCCTCCCTCTTGATACGTCATAGAAAAATCAATAATTCCATTCTGTCCCAACTGATTTTTGAGGACAGTCTCCGTCAAATCCGAATAATGGCTAAGAATCAACCGAATCGTTTGCTCATCTAATCTTTCTCTATTAAATTCAATTGGAGCGTCGTTGTTGATTTCTCCAATTAATTTTTGGGCAAAATCTCTCTCATCATATCCAATGAGGAAATCCAACCGAGAGACAAATTCGTCTTGTGTGACACGGCGTCCCTTCTCATCAACTGGAAGACGAAGTCCTCGACCTACTTCTTGAATCTTCGAATTTTCAGATCCGGAAGTGCGAAGTTTGCAAATAACAAAAACATTAGGGTTATCCCATCCTTCACGAAGCGTCCACTTTGAAAAGAGGAAGCGTCTAGTTAGCCAATTTCCTTCACCATCTTTAAAAGACAATAGCTTGGTTTTATTATGAAGAATATCATCAACTTCTGCTTGGATATCATCGGCACTTGAACCACGATCTTCTCCGAAATAGCCTGCATGAATGGACTGAGTATCAGCCTGCAAGTCACATAGACTTGCTTTAAGGTAGCCTAAATAATCTTTACTGATAGCATCTGACATTTTTTCCATGTCTGCTATCCTGCTTTGCAATTTCGCCAAAAGCAGACGCTCAAAAGTCAAACGCAACCAGCCATCCTTCTTTCGATAAGAGGCAATAGAGTCAATGAAAAAAAGGGTTAGAGCCTTAATTTTAGGTTGATTATTCGGACGACTAAAAAGTTCCCATTCCTTTATAAAGTGCTTATCAATAGCATCTTCTATCATAAGTTCCTGATAAGAGTTAGCAAAGGTGTGAGGCATGAGCATCATCCCATCAGCCAATTCTAATCCATTACTGAGCACTTTGGAACCTGCATAAACAACATCCCCCTCAAAA
>CAJPJN010000048.1:0-10125 GCA_905369855.1 Streptococcus oralis
CACGATAACCTCTGACGTACCGAGATAGGCTCTGAGGATACCTGGAATCGCACCAACAATTCCACCTGCGATCAACGCAATGATCACTGTTAATGGAATCAAAACAAGACGAGGCATATCTGGATTTGACAAGGCAAACCAACCACTGAGGATCCAACCTGCAAGAGCTTGACCTGGCAAACCAACGTTAAAGAAACCTGCACGACTGGCAACTGCGAAACCAAGACCTATCAAGACAAGAGGACCCATGGCCCGGAAAATTTCTCCAATCCCACGGAGGCTACCAAAAGCTGTATAGAATAATTCCTCATAACCCCAGATAGCATCGTAGCCAAAGATCCACATGACAATGGCTCCGAGTAAAATTCCTAGGAAAACAGAAATCAAGGGAACCGAAATTTGTTGTAATTTTTTAGACATCACTCTTCTCCTTTCCCAAGTTTCCACCAGCCATCAAGACACCAAGTTCTTGTTTATTGGTTGTTTCTGGTGACACAATACCTTGAATCTTACCATCGTGGATAACGGCAATACGGTCTGAGACGTTTAAAATCTCATCCAACTCAAAGCTGACAACAAGGACAGCCTTGCCATTATCACGCTCTTCAATCAAGCGTTTGTGGATATATTCAATGGCACCGACATCCAAGCCACGAGTTGGCTGGCTGACGATAAGGAGATCAGGATCTCGATCAATTTCACGAGCAATAATTGCTTTTTGTTGATTTCCTCCTGAGAGTGCAGCTGCAGGAACAAATTCACTGGCAGCACGAACATCAAACTCTTCCATTAGCTTTTTAGCATAAGAAGTAATATTTGAATAGTTCAAAATTCCATTTTTACTATGTGGTTCTTTATAGTAGGTTTGAAGGGCAATATTTTCAGAAATCATCATTTCCAAAATCAAGCCATCACGGTGACGGTCTTCTGGAACGTGCCCAACACTCAACTCTGTAATCTGACGTGGGTGCAAGCCTACAATTGAATCTCCTTTTAGCTCAATGCTACCAGATTCAACCTTGCGAAGACCTGTAATGGCTTGAATCAGTTCAGACTGACCATTTCCATCAATCCCTGCAATACCAACAATCTCTCCAGCACGAACATCCAAGGACAGATTTTTAACAGCTGGAACACCACGGTTTTCATTGACCACCAAATCTTTGATAGACAAGACCACTTCTTTTGGTTGAGAGGCTTGTTTCTCTGTTTTAAAGGAAACAGAACGTCCTACCATCATTTCTGCTAAATCAGCATTGGTAGCCCCTGCAATTTCGACTGTTTCAATTGATTTCCCACGACGGATAACTGTAACGCGGTCAGAAACTGCACGAATCTCATCCAACTTATGGGTGATCAAGATAATTGATTTTCCTTCTTTGACAAGATTTTTCATAATAGCCATCAACTCATCAATTTCTGATGGAGTCAAAACAGCCGTTGGTTCGTCAAAGATAAGGATATCAGCCCCCCGATAAAGGGTTTTTAAAATTTCTACACGTTGTTGGGCTCCAACTGAGATATCTGCTACCTTAGCAGAAGGGTCAACAGCTAAGCCATAACGTTCAGAAAGAGCCTTGATTTCTTTGCTAGCTCCAGCGATATCTAATACACCATTTTTAGTCAATTCACTACCTAAAATGATGTTTTCAGCCACTGTGAAGGCTTCTACCAACATAAAGTGCTGGTGAACCATTCCGATTCCCAAGCTAGCCGCTTTAGATGGTGAATCGAGATTGACAACTTGACCGTTGACCACAATTTCACCACTAGTTGGTTCAAGAAGCCCTGCTAACATGTTCATGAGCGTGGACTTTCCAGCCCCATTTTCTCCTAAAAGTGCATGAATTTCACCTTTTCGTAGGTGCAGGTTGATTTTGTCGTTGGCAACAAATTCACCAAACACCTTGGTAATATCACGCATCTCAATGACATTTTCGTGTGCCATGTGCTCTTCCTTTCAGAGTCTTATTTTATTTCAATAAAACTTGCTAGTTTGTCTAGTAGCAAGCTTTACTGAGACAAAATGACTTTGTCTCAACTCTTAAAAAAGCGGCCCTTGGCCGCTTCCTAAGAAATGACTTCCATCCATTATTTTTCAGGAACTTTTACGCTTCCATCAAGGATTTTAGCTTTAGCAGCTTCAACAGCTTTTTTACCTTCTTCTGAAAGGTTTGTTACTGCCAAGTCAACCCCTTTATCTTTCAATGAGTAAACGATCACTTGACCGCCAGGGAATTCACCTTTTTCTGCCTTGTTAGCAATATCTTTTACAGTTGTACCAACTTGTTTCAAAGTAGATACAAGAACAAAGTTTGATTCTTTTCCATCTTTAGAAGTGTATTTACCTTCTCCTACTTGGTCACGGTCAACACCGATAACCCAAACTTTTTCATTTTCAGGACGGCTTTCGTTTAATGATTTAGCTTCTGCAAAGACACCTGCACCTGTTCCACCTGCTGCTTGGTAAACAACGTCTGCACCAGCTGCGTATTGTGCTGCTGCAATTGTTTTACCTTTAGCAGCATCACCAAATGAACCAGCGTAGTCAACTTGTACTTTAATAGATGGGTCTACTGACTCAACACCAGCTTTAAATCCAGCTGCAAAACGTGAGATAACTTCAGACTCGATACCACCTACAAAACCAACTTGTTTTGTTTTAGTTGTTTTAGCTGCTGCAACACCCGCAAGGTAAGCAGCTTCGTTATCAGCAAATGTTACACTAGCAACATTCTTTTTATCTTTAATCACATCATCAATCAAAACATAGTTCAAATCAGTGTGCTCTTCTGCTGCATCTTTAACTGCATTGTGAAGGGCAAAACCAACACCGAAGATTAGGTTGTAACTTCCAGCCGCTTGTTGCAAGTTGTTAGCATAGTCTGCTTCGCTTGTTGATTGGAAGTAAGTGTAACCTTTATCTTTAGAAAGATTGTGTTCTTTACCCCAGTCTTGCAAACCTTCCCAAGCTGATTGGTTAAATGATTTATCATCAACACCACCAGTATCTGTTACGATTGCTGCTTTGGTCTTCATTTCTGATGAAGATGAAGCTGCGTTACGAGAAGAGCGGTTACCACATGCAGCAAGTCCAACTGCTGCCACTGCAACTAGACCAAGGCCTAGCCATTGTTTCTTGTTCATTACTGAACCTCCTAAATAAGATGTGCAACGATGTTGCAAGTATGGATTGGTTGGCCACAAGGACCGTGCCACTCAGAGAGCGACTCAGACTAGTTTAAGTCTGTAAAAGAGTATGGAAGTAACTCCCCGACCGTCATCTCGACCGTCGATTTATCTTTTGCGACTAAAGTCACTTTTAGATCTTGTTCAAAAAATTCAGCCATCACTTGGCGACAAGCACCACATGGTGAGATTGGTTTTTCAGTCTGCCCATAGACAATCAATTCTGAAAACTCTCTTTGGCCTTCAGAAACTGCTTTAAAAATCGCTGTACGCTCTCCGCAGTTTGTCAAAGGATAGCTAGCATTTTCGATATTGACACCTGTATAAACACTACCATCTTTCGCCACTAAAACAGCTCCGATAGGAAAGTGAGAATAGGGGACATAGGCTTTCTTGCTGGTTTCAATTGCCAGTTCAATCAACTCAGTAGTCGCCATCTGCCAATTCTCCTTTTAAAATGGCTACCCCAGCTGACGTTCCGATACGGGTCGCCCCTGCTTCCACAAAGGCAAGAGCATCTGCATAAGAACGAGCTCCGCCAGCAGCCTTGACTCCCATATCAGGTCCAACTGTTTCACGCATTAATCTAACATCTGCTACCGTAGCACCACCAGTTGAAAAGCCAGTTGAAGTTTTTACGAAGTCAGCTCCCGCTTTTTGAGCTAATTGGCAAGCCACAACTTTTTCTTGGTCTGTCAGAAGGCAAGCTTCAATAATGACTTTCACTAACTTGTCACCACTTGCTTCTACTACTGCGCGAATATCCGACTCAACCAAATCAAGATTACCTGATTTGAGAGCTCCAACATTGATCACCATATCAATCTCATCTGCACCATTTTGGATAACTTCCTTGGTTTCAAAAGATTTCACAGTTGAAGTTGTTGCTCCCAAGGGGAAACCTACTACTGTGCAGACCTTGACATCTGTGTCTTCAAGACCTTTTTTAGCATGTTCAACCCAGGTCGGATTAACGCAAACACTGGCAAAATCATACTTTCTAGCTTCAGACAACAAACAATCAATTTGATTTTCTGTTGCATCTTGTTTTAAAAGCGTATGATCGATATATTTATTTAATTTCATATTCGGATTCTCCTACAGTTTATGAGATGATTTCTATAATTTCTCGTAAACTTTGCACCCTATCATTTATTTTAACATATTTTTGAAAATCTGTAACTAGCTGAGGAGAAATTTTTCCATTTGTGTATACTTTTGCAACAATTTCTCCCTTGTGAACAGAATCTCCAACTTTCTTTTCAAAAACAATTCCTGTTTCATAGTCCAAGGCATCAGACTTGACTGCACGGCCTGCCCCAAGTCTCATAGCATAAAGCCCAAATTCCATAGCTGGAAGAGCTGAAATGACACCCGTTTCCTGGGCAGGGATTTCCACTACATGGGCCACATTGACAGGACGATAGAGGTCTTCCAAGTCTCCACCTTGGGCTTGGACCATCTCCTCAAACTTAGCCAGCGCTTGACCATTTTCAAGATGTTGGCGAACTTCTTCAACTGTCTTGTTAACATTTGCCAAACTAAGCATAATTTGAGCCAATTCACAGATGAAGTGGGTAATATCCTGACGACCTTGACCTTGTAAAATCTCCAGTGCTTCAAGGATCTCCAGACGATTTCCAATCGCTCGTCCCAAGGGCTGACTCATATCGGTAATCACTGCTACCGTCTTTCGACCAACTGCCTTACCAAGATCTACCATGGTTTGAGCCAATTCACGCGCCTCATCAACCGTCTTCATGAAGGCACCCTCACCGACAGTCACGTCTAGCAAAATAGCATCCGCTCCTGCCGCAATTTTCTTGCTCATCACCGAACTGGCAATCAAAGGAATCGTGTCGACAGTTGCGGTCACATCACGAAGAGCATAGAGAAGTTTGTCAGCTTTGACAAGCTGGTCTGATTGCCCAATGACAGATACACCAATATCCTGCACCTGACGCATAAAATCCTCTTGACTTCGTTCCACTTGATAGCCCTTAATGGACTCCAATTTATCAATTGTCCCACCAGTATGGCCGAGACCACGACCACTCATTTTTGCCACAGGCACACCAAAGCTAGCAACAAGAGGAGCCAAAATCAAGGTCACCTTATCACCAACACCCCCAGTAGAATGCTTGTCAACCTTAACCCCATCAATAGCTGATAAATCAAACTCTTGGCCTGTCTGAACCATTTTCATAGTTAGGTCAGAGATTTCTCGAGTCGTCATTCCTTTGAAATAGACAGCCATAGCAAAGGCAGACATCTGATAATCAGGGACAGTTCCTGACACATAGCCTTCTACCAGCCATTCAATTTCACTCGAAGTCAATTCTTGACCGTCTCGTTTCTTTTGGATTAAATCAACTGCTCTCATTCTTTCACACTTCTAAGGATATAATATCCCTTATCTTTCTTTACGATTTCACAATTGCCAAACACATCTTCCATCTTGGACTTGGCACTTGGAGCCCCTTGTTTTTTCTGGATAACAATTGTCAAATCTCCACCACTTCCCAAAAAGTCTTTACTTTTTTCAATGATTTCATGAACCACTTGCTTGCCTGCACGGATAGGGGGATTAGAAATTACATGGTCAAATTTGCCTTCAACTTGTTCATAGATGTTGGACTGGAAAATCGTCGCTTCTACTTTATTTCGTTCAGCATTTTGTCGCGCCAAATCCAAGGCACGATTATTGATATCGACCATGGTCGCCTGAACTCCATAAGCCTTAGCTAAAGACAAGCCCAAAGGTCCGTAACCACAGCCTACATCAAGGACAGTTTCTCCTTGATTGACCTCAAGACACTTGAGCAAGAGTTGACTTCCAAAGTCAACCATTTTCTTGCTAAAAACACCCGCATCCGTCAAAAAGGTCATTTTTTCTCCCAACAAGTCCACTCTCAACTCATGAATGTCGTGAGCAGCGTCAGGATTTTCTGCATAATACATTTTACTCATGAAACTATTTTACCATAATTTGACTCAATTTGTAAATCGTTTACAAATTGATAATAAAACGAAAAAGACTGAAGAAAGCTAGTAGGTAAAACCTTTTCTTCAATCTCTTTCAACACTTATAGATAAATGATAAACCATTTAGAACTAGAAATATCATAGTCAGGATAAAACAAAAAGTTTATCATCTATAATCGGGCGTATTTATTATTACTATTGCTTAACCTTCAGATACTTAATTATCAACAGGATTCCCAATAAGATGTTTAGATAAAAGCCCAACTGATACGTTTTTGTCAGGAATTCCAAACTTGTCCAAAGTCGTATCAAATCTTCTAGTGACATGCGGAAGAAATAACCCTCTGTAGCAATCCATAGAACTAAAAAGAAATAACTACCAGCAGCAAGCCATTTCGTCCACCGTTTTTTTAGGAAGAAAGCAATCAAGAGCGAACAGATAAAGACAGCTGTTACAATGGCATGTTCCATCAAAAAAGTAAAACCGTAATAGGTTTCCACAAAACGTCTACCATTATCCGCATTCGCTCCTTTTAAAAAAGGTAGTGCAAAACTTAAAATAAAACAGAGTTCCAATATATAACTTTTTAAGATTTTCATGACACACCTCCTATAAGTTGTGAACTAAAAATTCCCTTTTATTAGCTTATAAATCAGCAGAAACTCTCTCCTACTTCATCAATAAATTGGTCAACCTCTATTATACGATATTGGCTTACTATCATCAAGAAACCGCTTTATTTTTTTAGCTTTTTATGGTATGATAAACAAAATATCTAGGGGAAAACAAATGACCAACGAATTTTTACATTTTGAAAAAATCAGCCGCCAGACTTGGCAATCTTTACATCGAAAGACAACACCTCCTTTGACAGAAGAGGAATTAGAATCCATCAAGAGTTTTAATGACCAGATTAGCTTGCAGGATGTTACCGATGTCTATCTCCCCCTAGCCCATCTCATCCAGATTTACAAGCGTACCAAGGATGATTTGGCCTTTTCAAAAGGAATTTTCCTTCAACGTGAAAGCAAATCCCAACCTTTTATCATTGGGGTTTCTGGGAGTGTTGCCGTTGGAAAATCCACAACCAGTCGCCTACTGCAAATCCTACTATCCCGTACGCTTACAGATGCTACGGTTGAGTTAGTAACAACTGACGGCTTTCTCTATCCCAACCAGACCTTGATTGAACAAGGGATTTTAAATCGCAAGGGATTTCCTGAAAGCTATGATATGGAAGCTCTTCTCAACTTCTTGGATCACATCAAAAATGGACAAGATGTAGATATTCCTGTCTATTCTCATGAAGTCTACGACATCGTACCTGAGGAAAAGCAAAGCGTCAAAGCTGCTGATTTTGTCATTGTCGAAGGGATTAACGTTTTTCAAAATCCACAAAACGAGCGTCTCTACATTACTGACTTCTTTGACTTTTCCATCTATGTTGATGCTGCAGTCGATGACATCGAGAGTTGGTATCTGGACCGTTTCTTGAAGATGCTGAGCCTAGCCCAAAACGACCCTGATAGCTACTATTATCGTTTTACTCAAATGCCTATTGGGGAAGTGGAATCCTTTGCCCATCAGGTCTGGACCAGTATCAATCTCACAAATCTACAAAATTATATTGAACCAACCAGAAATCGTGCAGAAGTGATTCTTCATAAAACAAAGAACCATGAAATCGATGAAATTTACTTAAAAAAATAATTTTCCCTTGTCAAAACGTAAGTTTTCAGATATAATGGTATAGTTAGTAAATATGGAGGTAAGAACATTGGCAAACATTAAATCAGCTATCAAACGCGCTGAATTGAACGTTAAACAAAACGAAAAGAACTCAGCTCAAAAATCAGCTATGCGTACTGCTATCAAAGCTTTCGAAGCAAACCCATCTGAAGAACTTTTCCGTGCTGCTAGCTCAGCTATCGATAAAGCAGAAACTAAAGGTTTGATTCACAAAAACAAAGCAAGCCGCGACAAAGCTCGTCTTTCAGCTAAACTTGCTAAATAAGAAACAGTCCATAGAGGCTGTTTTTTTGTCTCCAAATAGGAAAAGGTAGAAAATGAAAATCGCAATTATCGGATATTCTGGTGCTGGTAAGTCAACTCTAGCAGAAAAATTATCTAACTACTACTCCATTCCAAAACTGCACATGGACACACTCCAATTTCAACCTGGTTGGCAAGACAGTGATCGCGAATGGATGTTGACCGAGATGAAAAACTTTCTTACCAAGCATGAAGCTTGGGTCATCGATGGAAATTATTCTTGGTGCTATTACCAAGAAAGAATGCAGGAAGCTGACCAAATCATCTTTCTCAACTTTTCCCCATGGACTTGTCTATTTCGGGCTTTTAAACGTTATCTCACATACCGAGGCAAGGTCAGAGAAAGTATGGCAGCTGGTTGTCAAGAACAATTTAATTGGGAGTTTATCAGATGGATTCTCTGGGACGGACGGAGCAAACCCGCTAAGGAACGCTACAAGTGGGTTCAAGAAACCTATCCAGATAAAGATGTCATCCTCAGATCACAAAAGGAGATAGACCACTTCTTAGAAAATCTCGCACATAACAAGAAAAACCAACGTGGATAACGTTAGTACTATTTGGAAGACCAAGATCCTTTTTGGTGTCTATTTTTTCCAAAATATTTTCTTCATTATTTACCAATATATCCTATCTAAAACTCTGAATTCGATCAAAATAAAAAGGGATATTCATTGTCCCTTTTATCAATTTTTAGATCTTGAATATAAAAGAATAATATAGCACGAGTGCCCCATACTTATAGATTGCTATTATAGTCTCGACAACTCATAAAATAATCAATTCACAATTGATTCTCTGGGCAGAGATAATAATCGTAGCTTGAATCATAATCAAAATTGCTAGGTCTCAAATCTCCTCTACTCATTTGGAACAAATTTAAGGGAAGATGGGAATTATACTTTGCTTTAATAAATAATGGACTATGGAATTGGTATTGTAACCTTAATCTGCAAAATATAAAGGTTCCAGTTGCTCAAAAAGTGCAAGAAAAGCCTGATTTCATACACTTTACCAGCTTCGTTATTATAACCTAGTACCCAGTCATACTTATCCCCAAGTAATTTCCAATTGATAGTTGGCAAAGGGATCTCCCTCTTGATTTTGTAGTTGATAATCTAGTTCAATCTTTTGCCCACCAACTTGATAATGGCTCGTTTGGATGATAAACTCCTGCATGCCCATAGGTGTAGGAATATAGGCTAAACTATCACTATCCTTTAGAAAGCGCATAATGGTCTTGGGATTGGAAAATCGGCTCATCACCAGTTCTTGACCATGAAATTTAATAACCACTTTTTCCTTTTCCTCATTATAGAAAAGCAGGTAGCTATAATCTCCTTTTTCATGCACTTCCACGTCATAAAGCTGGTCAATCACTTCCAACTGCTCATCAAACTGAATCGTATTTCGCATCCGAATCTTCACATCAGGTCCTCTTTCTTGTCTCTTGTCCTACTATTTTACCAAAAAGAGCAGGATTTTGCTATAATGGTCATATGAACGAAAAAGTATTCCGTGACCCAGTTCACAACTACATCCATGTCAATAATCAAATCATCTATGGCTTGATTAATACCAAAGAATTTCAACGTTTGCGTCGTATCAAGCAACTGGGAACTTCCAGTTATACCTTCCACGGTGGGGAGCACAGCCGCTTCTCTCACTGTCTTGGAGTCTATGAGATTGCTCGACGTATCACAGAGATTTTTGAAGAAAAATATCCTGAAGAATGGAATCCTGCCGAGTCTCTCTTGACCATGACCGCTGCACTCCTTCATGACCTTGGACATGGTGCCTACTCCCATACTTTTGAAAATCTCTTCGATACAGATCATGAGGCCATTACCCAGGAAATCATCCAAAGTCCTGAGACAGAGATTCACCAAGTCCTGCTA
>CAJPJN010000049.1:0-10028 GCA_905369855.1 Streptococcus oralis
AATTAAGGCTCTTTGTTAACTGTAGTGGGTTGAAGAAAAGCTAAGAATGAGAAAGGACGAAGTTAGTCCTTTCTTTTTTATGTGACTATTAGTCCGTCTCGCACCTAACGGAGCGAGATGAACTAATAGTCACTTAATCAAAAAACGCACCATATCAAAAACTAAAAAGTTTGATATCATGCGTCATGTCTTAAACTAATTGACTATACTTTCTATTCAAATGAGCTTTTAACCAATTGATTGAACCAATCCACTCTTAAAACCAAAGAGCAATTTCTCGCTTAGCTGACTCTTCTGAATCTGAACCATGTACAACATTTTGGATAGCTTGGTTTTCTCCAGCAGCTTTTGCAAAATCACCTCGAATAGTCCCTGGCAAAGCTTCTTCTGGACGAGTTGCGCCTATCATGGTCCGCCAAGTTTCGATTACTTTGGGACCAGAAATGATACCTACAAGAACCGGTCCTGAAGTCATAAATTCACGAATCGGCGGGTAAAAACTTTGACCAACCAAGTCCTGATAGTGCTGGTCAATCAACTCTTCTGAAACCTGTGAACGCAACTCCAATTTTTCGATTGTAAATCCACGTTGTTCGATGCGTTTCAACACTTCACCCACTAGCCCTCTTTTTACACCGTCTGGTTTAATGATAAAAAATGTTTGTTCCATACCCGTCTCCTTTGTCAGCTTCTTTCTTTTATTTTACCACATTTCATGGAAAAATGGAGAAAGTTTTCAGAAAAGAGAAAGAGAACCCGAAGGCTCTCTCATTCTCTCTTATTCTACTGTTTCTTCCACAGTTTCAACGGCAGTATCCACAACTACTTCTGTTGTTTCTTCATTTCCTTCTTCCTCTACTGGAGGGTTAAGGTATTCTTCTTCGTTGATAGCATGTGGTTCAAGGTTACGGTAACGAGCCATACCAGTACCTGCTGGGATGATCTTACCGATGATAACATTTTCTTTAAGTCCAAGGAGATGGTCTTTCTTACCACGGATAGCCGCGTCAGTAAGGACACGAGTTGTTTCCTGGAAGGAAGCCGCTGACAAGAAACTGTTAGTTTCAAGTGAGGCTTTGGTAATTCCCATAAGAACTGGGCGACCTGTCGCTGGAACTCCACCTGCAATAAGGACATCTTTGTTGGCATCTGTAAAGTCATTGATATCCATGAGGGTACCCATGAGAAGATCTGTGTCACCTGGATCCATGACACGAACTTTACGGATCATTTGACGAACCATTACCTCGATGTGTTTGTCACCGATTTCTACCCCTTGGCTACGGTAAACTTTTTGTACTTCACCGAGAAGGTAAGTTTCAACTGACAAGACATCACGAACTGCAAGGAGACGTTTTGGTTGGATAGAACCTTCTGTAAGAGCAGCACCACGCGCTACTTGGTCCCCAACTTCTACACGCATACGAGCTGTAAATGGAACGACGTATTCACCTTCGCCAGTTTCACCCTTAACAAAGACTTTCTTAGTACGAGTTGATGCATCTTCTTCGATAGCTGTAACTTGTCCTTTAACCTCTGTGATAACCGCTTCCCCTTTAGGATTGCGGGCTTCAAAGATTTCTTGGACACGAGGAAGACCCTGAGTGATATCGGTATTTGAGGCAACCCCACCCGTGTGGAAGGTACGCATTGTAAGCTGTGTACCAGGTTCCCCGATAGATTGGGCAGCGATTGTACCAACTGCTTCACCAACTTCAACCGCATCACCAGTCGCCAAGTTGATACCATAACAGTGACGGCAGACACCGTGACGAGTGTTACATGTAAATACGGAACGGATAGTCACTTCTTCCACACCAGCATTGACAATTTCACGCGCCTTGTCTTCTGTAATCAACGCATTTGGACCGATAATCACTGCACCAGTTTCTGGATGTTTAACAGTTTTCTTAGTGTAACGACCGTTGAGACGTTCTTCAAGAGACTCGATCATCTCTTTTCCTTCTGCGATAGAACGGATCAAGAGACCACGGTCAGTTCCACAGTCGTCCTCACGGATGATAACGTCTTGGGCAACGTCAACCAAACGACGAGTCAAGTAACCTGAGTCGGCTGTCTTAAGGGCCGTATCGGTCATACCTTTACGGGCACCGTGAGTTGAGAAGAACATTTCCAATACCGACAAACCTTCGCGGAAGTTTGAAAGGATTGGCAATTCCATGATACGTCCGTTCGGAGCAGCCATCAGACCACGCATACCGGCAAGCTGTGAGAAGTTTGAGATGTTACCACGGGCTCCAGAGTCCATCATCATAACGATTGGGTTCTTAGGATCTTGGTTGGCAATCAAACGTTTCTCTAGTTTTTCACGGGCAGCACGCCATTCAGCTGTAACAGCATTGTAACGCTCATCGTCTGTGATCATACCACGACGGAATTGTTTGGTGATTTGTTCTACACGTTTGTGTGATTCTTCAATGATTTCAGCCTTGTCATCAACGACTGGGATATCGGCAATACCCACTGTCAATCCTGCAAGAGTTGAGTGGTGGTAACCGAGGTTCTTCATACGGTCAAGTAGGGCAGAAGTTTCTGTCGTACGGAAACGTTTGAAGATTTCAGCGATGATATTTCCAAGGTTTTTCTTCTTGAATGGAGGGTTAAGTTCAAGATTGCTGATTGCTTCCTTGATATCTCCACCAAGTGGCAAGAAGTATTTAGCTGGAACGCCTTCTGTCAAGTTGGCATTGTTTGGTTCTTGCAAGTATGGTAGACCCTCTGGCATAATGTCGTTGAAGAGGATTTTACCAACTGTTGTAAGCAAGACCTTGTGTTTTTGCTCTTCTGTCCAAGGCTTGTTGAGGCTGTCTGTTGCGATACCAACACGTGAGTGGAGGTGAACATAACCATTACGGTAAGCCATAACCGCTTCATCACGGTCTTTGAAGACCATTCCTTCACCTTCACGACCAGCTTCTTCCATGGTCAAGTAGTAGTTACCCAAAACCATGTCCTGCGATGGAGTAACAACTGGTTTACCATCTTTCGGGTTCAAGATGTGCTCAGCAGCCAGCATCAAGATACGAGCTTCTGCTTGGGCTTCTTCTGAAAGCGGTACGTGGATGGCCATTTGGTCCCCGTCAAAGTCGGCATTGTAGGCTTCACAGACAAGTGGGTGCAAGCGAAGGGCCTTACCATCAATCAAGACTGGCTCGAAGGCTTGGATACCCAAACGGTGAAGGGTCGGTGCGCGGTTAAGAAGTACTGGGTGTTCTTTGATCACTTCTTCAAGGATATCCCAGATACGCTCATCTCCGCGTTCCACCAAGCGTTTAGCTGCTTTGACGTTTTGCACGATATCACGGGCAACGATTTCACGCATCACAAATGGTTTGAAGAGCTCAATTGCCATTTCACGTGGCACACCACATTGGTACATCTTAAGAGTTGGACCAACGGCGATAACGGAACGTCCTGAGAAGTCAACACGTTTACCGAGCAAGTTTTGACGGAAGCGTCCTTGTTTACCTTTAAGCATGTGGCTCAATGATTTAAGTGGACGGCTACCTGGTCCTGTGATCGGACGACCACGACGACCATTGTCAATCAAAGCGTCAACCGCTTCTTGAAGCATACGCTTCTCATTTTGAACGATGATACCTGGTGCATTCAACTCAAGCAAACGAGCCAAACGGTTGTTACGGTTGATAACACGACGGTAAAGGTCGTTCAAGTCAGATGAGGCAAAACGGCCACCATCCAACTGCAACATTGGACGAAGATCTGGTGGAATAACTGGAAGGATGTTGAGAATCATCCATTCAGGTTTGTTTCCAGACTTGTAAAAGGCATCCAAAACATCCAAACGACGGATGGCTTTGATACGTTTTTGTCCAGTTGCGGTTTTCAACTCTTCTTTGAGTTCAGCAATTTCTTTTTCAAGATCTACTTGTTTCAAAAGGTCTTGGATGGCTTCGGCACCCATCTTGGCAACGAATGATCCATATCCATACTCACGCAAGCGCTCACGGTATTCGCGCTCTGTCATGATAGACTTGTGCTCAAGTGGTGTATCCTTCGGATCAATCACCACATAAGCCGCAAAGTAGATAACTTCCTCGAGGGCACGAGGGCTCATATCAAGGGTCAAGCCCATACGGCTTGGAATCCCCTTGAAGTACCAGATGTGAGATACAGGAGCTTTCAACTCGATGTGCCCCATACGCTCACGACGAACTTTTGTACGCGTTACTTCAACCCCACAACGGTCACAAACAATTCCTCTGTAACGAATGCGTTTGTACTTACCACAAGCACATTCCCAGTCTTTTGTAGGTCCAAAGATAACTTCATCAAAGAGTCCTTCACGTTCTGGTTTCAAGGTACGGTAATTGATTGTTTCAGGTTTTTTGACTTCTCCATAAGACCATGAACGGACTTTACTTGGAGAAGCTAGGGTGATTTGCATACTTTTAAAACGATTTACATCAACCACTATTTCTTCCCTTTCTATTCTAAGTGAACTGCTTATTCTTGTTCAGCAGCTTCTTCTGTTTCTTCCGCTTTTGCTTCTTTCTCAGCTTCTTCAGCTTCAAAGGCTGCTTTAGCCTCTTGTGCTGCTTTTTCGCGGGCTTTTTCAAGGTCATCTACGTGGATGACATCTTCGTCCATTCCTTCATCCAAGTCGCGAAGTTCCACTTCTTGGTCATCTTCGTCTAGGACACGCATATCAAGACCAAGAGATTGTAATTCTTTCACAAGAACTCGGAAGGATTCTGGAACACCTGGTTTTGGAATTGGTTTTCCTTTTGTAATAGCTTCATAAGCTTTCAAACGTCCGTTGATATCGTCAGACTTGTAAGTCAAGATTTCTTGAAGGACATTTGAGGCACCGTAAGCTTCAAGAGCCCAAACCTCCATCTCACCGAAACGTTGTCCACCAAACTGAGCTTTACCTCCGAGTGGTTGTTGGGTAACGGTTGAGTAAGGTCCGACTGAACGCGCGTGCAATTTATCATCAACCATGTGGTGGAGTTTGATCATGTACATGACACCAACTGACACACGGTTATCAAATGGCTCACCAGTACGTCCATCGTAAAGGATTGTTTTGGCATCGCTATCCATACCTGCTTCTTTAACAGTTGACCAAAGGTCTTCAGAACTTGCTCCGTCAAAGACTGGTGTTGCGATGTGAATACCAAGAGTACGAGCCGCCATACCAAGGTGAAGCTCCATAACCTGACCGATATTCATACGTGATGGCACCCCAAGTGGGTTCAACATGATATCGACTGGAGTTCCGTCTGGAAGGTAAGGCATGTCTTCTACAGGAACGATACGAGAGACAACCCCTTTGTTTCCGTGACGTCCGGCCATCTTATCTCCGACCTTGATCTTACGTTTTTGAGCGATGTAGACGCGAACCAGCATGTTAACACCTGATTGCAACTCATCTCCATTTGCACGTGTAAAGATCTTAACATCACGAACGACACCATCGGCACCGTGTGGTACACGAAGAGAAGTATCACGCACTTCACGAGATTTATCTCCGAAGATAGCGTGCAAGAGACGTTCTTCAGCTGAAAGGTCTTTCTCACCCTTAGGTGTTACTTTACCTACAAGGATATCACCTTCTTTAACCTCAGCACCGATACGGATAATACCCATTTCGTCAAGGTCTTTAAGGGCATCTTCACCAACGTTTGGAATTTCACGAGTGATTTCTTCAGGCCCAAGCTTTGTATCGCGTGTTTCTGATTCGTATTCTTCAAGGTGAACAGATGTGTAGACATCGTCTTTCACCAAGCGTTCGCTCATGATAACGGCATCCTCGAAGTTGTAACCTTCCCAAGTCATGTAGGCAACGATTGGGTTTTGTCCAAGCGCCATTTCTCCATTTTCCATAGAAGGTCCGTCAGCGATGAAATCGCCTTTTTCAACGACATCGCCAACTTTAACAAGCGTGCGTTGGTTGTAGGCAGTACCTGAGTTTGAACGACGGAATTTTTGGATGTGGTAAACGTCCAATGAACCATCTTCACGACGAACTTCTACCTTGTCAGCATCTGCGTAAGTAACTTTACCATCATACTGAGCAATCACAGCCGCTCCAGAGTCGTGGGCTGCCTGGTATTCCATACCAGTACCAACGTAAGGTGCTTGAGGATTGATCAACGGCACAGCCTGACGTTGCATGTTGGCTCCCATGAGGGCACGGTTGGAGTCATCGTTTTCCAAGAAAGGAATACATGCTGTCGCAACGGCAACTACCTGTTTTGGTGAAACGTCCATGTAGTCAACAACATTAGCTGGATACTCTTGGTTGACCCCTTGGTGACGTCCCATGACAACTTTCTCAGCAAAGGTTCCATCTTCATTTAGACGAGAATTAGCCTGTGCTACAGTAAATTCATCTTCTTCATCAGCTGTCAACCAAACGATTTCGTTCGTGACAACACCTGTTTCGCGGTCAACCTTACGGTATGGCGTTTGAACAAAACCATATTTGTTCAAGTGCCCGTAAGATGACAAGTTATTAATCAAACCGATGTTTGGTCCTTCAGGTGTCTCGATTGGACACATACGACCATAGTGAGTGTAATGCACGTCACGAACTTCATATCCAGCACGGTCACGTGTCAAACCACCAGGTCCTAAGGCTGACAAACGGCGTTTGTGAGACAACTCAGAAAGTGGGTTGTGTTGGTCCATGAACTGTGACAACTGTGATGAACCAAAGAATTCTTTAACTGCAGCTGTTACAGGACGGATATTGATGATTTGTTGTGGTGTCAAGACTTCGTTGTCCTGAACAGACATACGTTCGCGAACATTACGTTCCATACGAGAAAGTCCCAGACGTACTTGGTTAGCAAGCAATTCACCGACCGCACGGATACGACGGTTTCCAAGGTGGTCGATATCATCTACACGGCCAAGTCCTTCAGCCAAGTTGAGGAAGTAGCTCATCTCAGCAAGGATATCTGCAGGAGTGACGATACGAACCTTGTCATCTGGATTAGCATTACCAATGATTGTTACGACACGGTCTGGATCAGTTGGAGCAACAACCTTGAATTTTTGAAGAACAACTGGTTCAGTCACAACCGCTGCATCATTTGGAATGTAGACAATCTTGTTCAAGTCGCCATCCAAATGGCTTTCAATGCTTTCAATCACGCTACGAGTCATGATTGTACCAGCTTCTACCAAGATTTCTCCTGTTTCAGGGTCTACCAATGGCTCAGCAATAGTTTGGTTAAGCAAGCGTGTTTTAACATTGAGTTTTTTATTGATTTTGTAACGGCCAACTGCTGCCAAGTCATAGCGACGTGGGTCAAAGAAACGAGCTACAAGCAAGCTACGTGAGCTTTCAGCAGTCTTAGGCTCACCTGGACGAAGGCGTTCGTAGATTTCTTTCAAGGCTTCGTCGGTACGAGAGTCCATTGGGTTCTTGTGGATATCTTTTTCAACAGTGTTGCGAACCAATTCGCTGTCACCAAAGATATCAAAGATTTCATCATCACCTGAGAAACCAAGCGCACGAACCAAGGTTGTAAATGGAATCTTACGAGTACGGTCGATACGAGTGTAGGCGATATCTTTTGAGTCGCTTTCAAGTTCCAACCAAGCTCCACGGTTAGGGATAACAGTTGAACCGTAGCCCACTTTACCGTTTTTATCAACTTTATCGTTAAAGTAAACACCTGGCGAGCGGACCAACTGAGATACGATGATACGTTCACCACCATTGATGATGAAGGTACCCATTTCTGTCATGATTGGGAAATCTCCAAAGAAAACTTCTTGGGTCTTGATTTCGCCTGTTTCTTTATTGATCAAGCGGAAGGTTACAAAAATTGGTGCTGAGTAGCTAGCATCGTGAATACGAGCTTCTTCTAGCGTGTATTTTGGTTCCTTGATTTCATATCCAACAAATTCCAACTCCATTGTGTCTGTGAAGTTTGAAATTGGCAATACATCTTCAAACACTTCCTTAAGACCGTGGTCTAGGAAAGCTTTGAATGAGTCAGTTTGAATTTCAATCAAATTTGGTAAGTCAAGAACTTCTTTGATTCTTGAAAAACTACGACGGGTACGATGTTTCCCGTATTGAACGTCATGTCCTGCCAAGATGATTCTCCTTTGTAAATAAGTTCCAAGCCTTGTCAATCAGGCTTTTCTAATCGTCATATGGTTTTAAAAACCCCTATCACCGTGTCCTTTCGATGAATTTTCAGAATCTTTAAGTCTTTGTTACAAACATGCAAAATCCTGAAAAAAAGCACAAAAAGAGCAGCTAAATCTGACTTTTTCAGAAGATTTAACTGCTGTGAGCCTTGTCTGGACAATATTTCAGACAAAACCTACGACAAATGATTACTCATATTATACCCTATTTAGCTAGATTTTTCAAGAGGATTGACGATTTTTTGACAAAATCTTTTCCTATAAAAATTTAAATTCAATGATTACTTTGCAAACTTCATTTTCAGTTTAGTAGTTCACAAAAATATGGTAAATTACGATTTCCCTATTTTATCATAGGCTGTTTTTCTTGACTTTACTAGGTTTTTCTTTTAATATATATGTATAAATATATAGGGAGATTTATGATGAATATCTTGCTTTCTAAGACTGAACAAGATTTGCTATTCTTACTGGAAGAAATAACCAAACACCATGATTGGATAGAACTCTCAGTCTTGGCCGAGAAGCTGAATTATTCAATAGAAGAATTACAAGAACACCTTTTTAAGCTTGAGCAATTATTTCCAAACCTCCTGATACAATCAAGAAAAAAAGGTATTCAATTGCAGTTTGACTTCCAAAACACCTTGGATCCTAGGATTGAGATTTTTAAACAATCTGAAACCTACTCTTTTTTGAACCGTCTGTTTTTCAAGGAGGAAGGCTCACTTAACCAAATGTGCCTAGAGCTTGTGATTAGCTACGAACGAGTTCAGGAAATCATCCAGCATCTAAATACTAAACTCCCGCAACATTATGGCATCAGCATACAACTTTCCCCTTTAGTCATTGAGGGAACAGAAGAGAACATTCGCGTCTTTTATCTAGACTATTTTAGCCAAAGTTACAGTTTTCTTGATTGGCCCTTTCCGTCTATCTCTGAAGAATCACTCACTCACTTGATTCAGCTATTTTTGAACGCCCAACAAGTTTCACTCACCCTCAGCAGTCTACGGCAAATCAAATATACCCTAGCTATCAATCTAGAGCGTTTAAATAAGGGACATTTCATCGAAAATACTACTCCTCTTTTAACCAGTCACTACAGCTCCCTCATGCAGATTCCCCAGTTTGAACAAGATATCAAAAAGCTGGCTAAAAAGCTCCATTTTGAACCGAAAAAGGAGACATTAGAACAGGTATTTTCAAACCCAGTAAAGTCTCCTCAATTCACAAACAATCCTAACAATGGAGTACTGGGTGATATTCAGCACATTCAAAAATCCTACCGTCTATTGAGTCAAATCCTAGAAGAGCTAGCCAAGGAATTTCACTTACAGATTGAAAATAGAGAAGAATTGATTTGGCTCCTCCACTACACTGCCCAATCTGATTTCTTCCATCTACTTAGTGAACAGTCTCTTGACAAACAGAAATCCCAGATTTTAAGCAATTATCAAGCAGAATTTCCAAAACTATTTGAAGTAAGTCAACACAAATTCCAATCTTATCTGACTGAAATGAGACTGGAAAATCACCCAAGTAAGCTACAAGAACTTGTCTACACCTTTTCTATCCTAGGGCAACGAATTTTAGTCCAATTACTTCAAAAACTTCCCAAAATACGTGTTTTAGTCATTAGTCATCTGGATAGTCATCATGCACAAAATCTAATCGACACCCTAACTCACTACGGCAACAATCTCTATCTATTTGATTCTTGGGAAGAATCTACGATTTCTTTCTCGATTCTCAATCAAATTCCGCACGATATTGTTATCACTACCTTTCCTGTCACTAACTCTCCTAAACCAATTATCTACAATCGTAACTTCTCTACTTCAGAATTATTCCTCCATCTCCACCTTCTG
>CAJPJN010000050.1:0-9954 GCA_905369855.1 Streptococcus oralis
GCCTTGGTAGCCTGACCTTTTCCATGGTCAAAAACGGTCACCTCAAGGTCACTTTCTTTCGAGAGATAGTATGCAGCTGTTGCTCCCACAATCCCTGCTCCTATAATAGCAACTTTCTTCATTGTCTTCACCTTCTAACTAGATATGGTGGAAAGGATTGGTCGATGCTTGACTAGGCAAAATATCAATAGACCAGCCCTTCTCTGCCTTCCATTGAATAAGGAGTGCTGCGATTTTTTCCACAAAAAGCACTTCGATATAGTGGCCTGGATCCAGTGCCAGCAAGCCATCAGACAGCATATCTTGGGCAGTGTGATAGTAGATATCGCCAGTAATATAGACATCTGCTCCCTTAGCTAAAGCATCCTTATAGAAAGACTGCCCGCTACCACCACAGATGGCCACTCTTGAAATAGGCTTCTGCAAATCACTCTCTTGATAATGCACCATTCGAAGACTATCTAGACCAAAGACTTGCTTGACATTCTGGGCCAATTCCCCAAATGTCTGAGGCTGAATATTCCCAATACGTCCAATTCCACGTTCTGGACCTGTCTCCTGCAGATAAGCCGTTTCCTCGATACCTAGCATCTGACAGAACCAATCATTGAGGCCATTTTCAACGATGTCAATATTGGTATGGCTGACATAAACTGCGATGTCATGCTTAATGAGATCAATGTAAATCTGATTTTGTGGACGGCTGGCTACCAAGTCCTTGATGGGACGGAAAATCGGCGCGTGCTTGACGATAATCAAGTCCACACCCTTTTCAATGGCTTCAGCCACCGTCTCTTCACGAATATCGAGGGCAACCATGACCCTTTGGATATCCTTGTCTAAAGTGCCAATTTGCAAGCCACGACTGTCTCCCTCCATGGAAAATTCCTGAGGGCAAAAGGCTTCATACGCATTAATAACTTCACTTGCTAACATAGAGCACCTCCTTTATGGCTTGAATCTTATCTACTAGAACTTGACGTTCTTCCAGATTTTTCTCTGGGATTTGTCCGAGGGCAAACTCTAGCTTAACAGCTTCTTTTTGCCATTTTTGGACAAATACTGGACTGACTTCTTTGGACAAGAAAGGTCCAAAGCGGACATCACTGGCTGATAACTTCATTTGTCCTGCTTCCACCACCAAAATCTCGTAAAACTTGCCAGCTTCTTCTAAGATGCTTTCGGCTACAATCTGAAAACCGTAGTCCTGCAACCAGATACGCAAGTCGTCTTCACGATTATTGGGCTGGAGGATCAAACGCTCTACATTAGCTAACTTGTCCAAGCCTTCTTCTAAAATCCTAGCAATCAAACGACCACCCATACCAGCAATGGTAATGACAGACACTTGGTCTGCCTCTTCAAAGGCTGCCAAGCCATTGGCTAAACGAACCTGGATTTTCTCCTTTAGGCCGTGAGCCTCAACATTTTTGACCGCAGACTGATAGGGACCTTCCACCACCTCACCCGCAATAGCACTTTTGATTTGTCCTCTTTCGACCAACTCGATAGGCAGATAAGCATGGTCACTACCCACATCTAGTAAAATGGCTCCCTGTGGCACAAAGGAAGCTACCAATTCTAATCTCTTTGAAATCATCTTCTCTCTCTTTCCAAAACTCTATTACCTTTTATTATACCACATTTCAGCTGGCAATCTTGTACCTAAAAAGACCGCAATCCACAGATTGCAGCCTTTCTTTATTTTCTAGCTTGGTAGCGACTGGTCAAAATGAAAATCACGGTAAAGAACAGCATCATGATACCATAAACAGGTAGTGTTTGTCCTGTTAAGGTTGAAATTTCAAGCAGTTTTTGAATTCTTGGGAAGAGAGCTGTGGCTAGGAAGCCTCCTACTGACCAAACAATCAAGAGGACACGCCAGAGGGTAAATGGCATGCAGGCTCTAAATACGGATAAGAAACCAATTGACCCCAAGAGATAATAGAGTAGAGTTGAGATTTCTAACTCAGACCAACCTTGGCTACTTCCAAATAGTTTCACAAAAAGAACGCTGAACACAACCATGAGAGCACTTGGTAGGGCACGAAGCATGGATCTTCTGAGGAAGTTTGGCTCGACAGGTTTGATATTTCGCTCAAAAGTCAGAACGAATGGTGGGAAACCTTCCACGAACTGGTCAATCATGGTAATCTGGATTGGAATGAAAGGGAAAATCAAGATCCACTCAGACCGACCTAGTAAAGCACTGGCGATACAGATAACTGCAAGCAAGAAAGAATAGATGGTCTTTATCAAGAAAATCGGGGCGATGTGGGCAATGTTATTGACCACGCGACGACCTTCAAAGAGAATCTCAGGAACATCATTAAAGTCTGAGTTCAAGAGAACCAGATTGGCAATCTGACGAGTCGCAGGATCTCCCTCAGCCATCACGATAGAACAATCCGCCTCACGAAGAGCCAGAATATCATTAACTCCATCCCCTGTCATAGCTGTTGTATGACCCGCTTTTTTCAGTGTTTGGATGATGAGTTTCTTTTGATGAGGGGAAACACGTCCGAAAATCGCAGTCTCCTCCGCCATAGCAACCAATTCCTCATCCGTAATTTTCGAGCAATCGACATAGCTGTGGTAGTCCGCAAAACCAGCCTTCTGGGCAATGCTGGATACCGTAACTGGATTGTCACCAGAGATAATCTTGAGCCCCACTTCCTGAGAACGGAGATAGTCCAGCGTCTCTGCTGCTCCCTCCCGAATGGGGTCCAAGATTTCCAGCAAGGCTAGAGCCTGAATATCAGATGGTTTCTGTGGTTTGTGATGGTCTAATTTCTCCTGACTGAGAGCTAAGACCAAGACACGTGACCCTCTCTCTAAGGCCTCTCTGGCTTCCGGGACTTCTGAGTCCAGCAACATCTCAGGCGCCCCTAAGAAAACTGTTCCCAAACCTTCTAACTCCATGGCTCCCCACTTGCGATCGCTTGAGAAAGGCAGATTCGAAATCATAGGATAGACTACCTGACCTTGGAAACGCTGGCGAATGGCTTGAGCTGTTGGATTTTTATCCTCACTATGGGCCATATAGCTGGCCAAGATGCTAGCAAGCGCTGACTCTCCATACTCTTCGGTCAAAGGAAGAACAGCCTCCACCTGCATCTTTCCTTGGGTGATGGTGCCTGTCTTGTCCAGACAGAGCATATCCACGCGCGCCAAGGTCTCAACAGAATACATCTCCTGCACCAAAACCTTTTTCAACCCAAGCTTGATAACAGCAGTTAAGAGAGAGGTGATGGTCAACAGGGCGATTCCCTTGGGCAACATTCCCAAAAGAGCTGTTGACGAATTTACAACGGATGACTTGAGAGGCAGGCCTTTTAAAAGCAAGGCTTCTAGCAAGAGAGCTAGACCAAAAGGAATGATAATCTTCCCAGTAAAACCAGCTAACTTGTCCAGCGATTTCATGATACGAGAGTTGATTGGTTTAACGGTCTTGGATTCCAGCATGAGTTTGGCAGCATAGTTGTCAGATCCAACATGGTGGACTTGAGCTAAAACTGACCCACTGGCTAAGAAACTTCCGGACAAAAGCAAGGCATCAACTTCCTTTTGCACCAAATCACTCTCTCCCGTCAACATGGCTTCATTGACTTCCGCAAAGCCTTCCAAAACCAAGGCATCACTGGGAATCTGCTCTCCAGCAGACAGACGAATGACATCTCCTAACACCAATTCTTCAGGATTCAGAGCCACTTCTTGGCCATCACGAATAGTCTTGACCTTTTCCTTGGTCATGAGATTGAGCTTGTCCACCATGTGTTTAGCCCGCAGCTCGGTCACAATCCCAGAAAAAGCGTTAAAGCAGATAACAGCAAAGAAGACCAGATTGCTCCAAGCCTGCACAAAGGCAAGGGCCAAAGCAATGGCAAAGTTCAAAGCGTTAAAAAGGGTAAAGACATTTCGTTTAACGATTTGCCAAGTGCTGGTACTGGCCGATGCAGTAAAATCATTGACCAAGCCCTTAGCCTGTCTTTCCTTGACTTCTCTTTGGGTTAATCCCATAATCTTATTTTTATCCATAAATTCTATCATATCATTTTTTCTAAAAGAATTCTAATCTCATCCCAAATATGGACCTGGTCAAGGGAAAAGTTTGCCAGCCCTCCTTTGATAAGGTATAATAATAACAAGAAAATAATCGAAGGAGATCGCATGTTTTATACTTATTTACGTGGATTGGTTGTCTTGCTCCTATGGTCCATCAATGGCAATGCCCACTATCATAATACTGATAAAATTCCTAATCAAGATGAAAATTATATTTTGGTTGCGCCTCACCGCACTTGGTGGGATCCAGTTTACATGGCCTTTGCGACCAAGCCAAAACAATTTATCTTTATGGCCAAAAAAGAGCTCTTTACCAACCGTATCTTTGGCTGGTGGATTCGTATGTGTGGTGCCTTTCCTATCGACCGTGAAAATCCTAGCGCCTCAGCCATCAAATACCCTATCAATGTCCTCAAAAAAAGTGATCGCTCTCTCATCATGTTTCCAAGTGGGAGCCGTCACTCAAACGATGTCAAGGGTGGCGTAGCCTTGATTGCTAAAATGGCCAAGGTCCGTATCATGCCTGTTATCTACACCGGTCCCATGACCTTGAAAGGCTTAGTCAGCCGTGAACGTGTCGATATGAACTTTGGAAATCCAATTGATATCTCAGATATCAAGAAAATGAATGATGAAGGCATTGAAACAGTCGCCAATCGTATCCAAGCAGAATTTCAACGTTTAGACGACGAAACGAAACAATGGCACAATGATAAAAAACCAAACCCACTCTGGTGGTTTATCCGCATCCCTGCTCTCATCCTTGCCATTATCCTCGCTATCCTAACTATCATCTTTAGCTTTATCGCAAGCTTCGTATGGAATCCAGATAAGAAAAGAGAGTCTCTTGGTTAAGAAATACAATTATCCCTTGGCTTTTGCCAAGGGATAATTCTTTTATTCGATTTTCCATTTTTGGGCCAACCAGCTAGAAAAAGCTAGAAATCGCTCAGCTACTTGTTCATGATGTCCATAAGGATCAAAGACAAACTGGCCGTTCAGATAGCGTTTCTGAAGACTGGTATGAATCTGCTCAGCATAGACTGGTGCTTGAGCTAAGCGATTGCTACGATTAGCTCCTTCTGTTTGACCATTCTGTAAATACAGCAAACAGTCTAGATTTTTCACTGTCTCTGCCTTGCAGTAAGTCACAAAATCAGGATACCAAAAGGAACCGCAGATGGAGAAGACACAGGAAACCTTGTCAAAGCTGAAAAGACTGTAGACTGCCGCCAAACCACCTAGTGAGTAGCCTCCATAAGCAAGGCGAGTTTCGTCCAGGCGATAAAGCGACTGCAACTTGTCTAAAAGACCTCCAAATAAATGATCATGATAGACCTTGGCCTGACCGCCAAAATCTGGAGCTCCATCTCTCAGAGCAGCTACCTTCCAGGGTGTGTAGTCGTCTAAGCGATTTTTAGAGGTCAAGCCCACTAAAATCACAGATTCGGAAAGGGACGATAGGAAATCCAAGTTTCCATCATTCAATAAAATAGCCGGATAGGTTTGATTGGGGTCGTAGTTAGAAGGAAGGCTGATTTTAACTTGGATTCCTTCCCAATCAAACTCATTATTTATTGATAAAGTCATTGATTTTCTCAAGGGAATCAATCACTGCTGGACCATAGTCCATCAACTCGTCGTAAGAGATGGTCATGATTTTTTGATTCTTAATAGCAGGAACGCTTTCCAAAACAGCATTTGCCTTCATCAACTCTACTGCTTTTTCATCCAATTTTTTATTGCGGTCGCTGGTTACATAGATAATCAATTCAGGATCCATTGACACGAGGTTTTCCAAGGTCAAGCCTGATGTCCCCGTAGCAACGTTTGTATAACCAAGTTGGTTCAGCAAACTTTCTTGCAAAGCAGACTTGTAGGCACCGAAGGTTTCATCATTATAAGCAACCATAATCAAAGCCTTTTTCTTTTCACCTTGACTTGCTGGATTTGCTTTCTTAACAGCGTCAATTTTAGTTTGTAATTGGGCTGCGTATTCATTGGCCTTGTCCTGAACATTAAAAATCATTCCAAGATTTTTGACATCTTCTACGATATTCCCCAAATCTTGCTGAATTGTTGAGAGAGAAGCTTTTTGCGTATAAACTGGGATTTTGTTTTCATTCCAAGTGCTAACTGTCCCCAAGGATTTTTCAGAAAACATCATGTTTCGACCCATCACAGCGTCTGGCTCATAAGAAAGGACTGTCTCTTGTGAGACTGTTTTTTTATCCCCAATTTGAGGAATAGCTGCAATAGCATCCTTGTATTTGTCCGTCACAGCATTGTCTGGATTGAGCATGCCAGCAATTTTATCCTTCAAGCCTAACTCCAATAAGATTTCAGTGGTTGAAAGATTGTTGGTGATAACTTTTTCAGGTGCCTTGTCAAAGACTTGTTCGACTTCATTTCCTTTCGCGTCATAGGTTTTGACCGTTAGTGGATAAGTCGTCTCTGCGCTCGCCTTTTGACTTGTTTCTGTGTTAGACTGTGTGGTAGCTTTTTCTGTAGTATTGCCACAAGCTACCATGGTTAGGGTAGCTACTGTTACGAGTAAAATGCTTAGTGTTTTTTTCATCTTGTTTTCCTTTTCATTCTTATAAATAGTGAATCATGGCTTGCTGATCCTCGGTCCAAGTAACCTGACTTTGAACTCCGTATACAGTTTGCAATGACTCAGGGGTGATGGTCTCCTTTGGAGTCCCTTGGTAAAGGATTTCTCCCTCTTTCATCAGATAGAGATAATCCGAATAGCGACAAGCAAGTTGAATATCATGCAGGACAGCTAGAACATTGACCTTGAGCTCCTTCACAATGGCCAACAAGTCTAGCTGATACTTGATATCCAGATGATTGGTTGGTTCGTCCAGGAGCAAGAGAGTCGGTTCTTGCGCCAAGACGTGGGCTAGTAAGACTCGCTGTTTCTCTCCCCCTGATAAGGACGAATAGAGACGAGTTTTCTTCTCGAGCATATCCTCCTTAACGAGGGCATATTGAACGAGTGTACAATCTCTTTCCCTTTCCTTCTGTAAATAAGAGAGGTGGGGAGTTCTTCCCAGCAAGACGATTTCCTCAACTGTACAATCAAACTGCAATTGATTAAACTGGGTGACAACTGCCATTTGCTTGGCTGTTTCTTTGAGTGACCAATGCTCCAGCGGCTTTCCATCTAGGCTTATCAAGCCTTTGTCCGCCTTTTCCTGACGATAGAGGAGTTTAAGTAGACTGGTTTTCCCGCTTCCATTTGGTCCTAATATCGTGTGAAATTGATTCCCTTCAACCTTAAGAGAGACTCCTTTGAGGATTTTTTTCTCTCCTAGTCCAAAATGGATATCCTGACAAATCAAGTCCATATCAGACCCTCACCTCCCTTCGCCTACCTCCAACAATGTAGATAAAGAAGGGAGCACCTACTAAGGCTGTGAAAATACCAATAGGAAGCTCTGCGTTTGGAATGATGATACGAGAGAGTACGTCTGCCCAGATGACAAAGAGGGCACCCAGCAAGGTTGCAACAGGAAAAAGCCTCTTGTAATTCGTTCCTACTAACCCTCGAGCTAAATGTGGAGTAATCAGACCGACAAATCCAATAATCCCACAGGTTGCCACTAAGACTGCTGTCAGCACAGCCACCATGGTCACATAAAGATACCAATAAAAGCGTAAGGGAATCCCCAAAGTTAAAGCAGCCTCATCTCCCATCATCATCGCATTGAAAACACGATACTGAGTAGAGAAAAATAGAAAGGCTATTCCTACTACTATAGTTGGCAGGACCAAGTCTGCCCAGGAAGTCCCAGCAAGCGAGCCCATGGTCCAAAACTTAATGGTCATCACACTGTCCGCATTAGCACCGACTGAGATAATAAAGTTTGAAAAAGCCAGAAAGAGAGCGTTGACCACCGTTCCTGATAAGATCAGACTAGAAGTCGTCATCCTTCCCTGCATAGAGGCAATGATGAGGACAGCAATTGTTGCCAAAATAGCTCCAAGAAAAGCTCCAAGGCTAATCATCACTTTTAAACCAAGAATGATGCTCAAGGTTGCCCCTAGAGTTGCACCCGCAGATATTCCTAAGACATAAGGCTCTGCGATGGGATTGTTCACTGTAGACTGCATCACGCTACCACACATAGAAAGTCCAGCCCCTACTATCAGACCTAACAATACTCGGGGGAATCTCATGTTCCATACAATGGTAAGAGTAGTCTTGGAAACCTCTCCTATCTCAAGAGGAAATCCTAACCTGCTCAAAATAATCCGATAGGTATCTCCTAGATCAATCGCAACAGATCCCATTGAAACTGCTAGAAAGAGAGAAATCCCTAAAATACCTAGCAAAATAACTAAAAGTAACACAAATTGCTGGTCTTGTCGGCTTCCAGAAAATTTGGAAAGCATGCAAACCTCCTTTGATAGAATCTTAAAAATTTAGAAAATTCTCATGAAAAGTATACCATATTTTCAACAATGGAACAAGATGAGAAAAATAAATATAGTTGCTCTTACAGTGCTAGGAACCGTAACCGAAGATAATACTTGAGTATATCGTGGTATGGTGACAAAAAGTAAAAAAGCTCTCTGAAGTCAGAGAGCTGATTTGAGCTCGGGCTAAAATCCTAGTGAAACAAAAAAATCTACACGATCAGAAAAGTCTCTATCGTGCCATTTTCATACATGATGTATAGTCCAAGTAGAATGAATACTAAGGGCACAATGATTCGCTCGTATTTTTCAATTGTCTCGAATATTAACGGAATAGAGGATAACACCCGACTAATCTCGCATAAGATAATTATGCCGATTACAAACACAAGCAACGCCACGAGGGTCTGTGACCAATCTAACGAAGCAAAATAAGGTATATAGATACCTAAATTATCTCCGCCAGACGCAATTGTTAGCAATGTAACTGTCCAAAACAGTTGATTTGCCTTGCTTTGTTCTAATCTTTCAATAATTTCTTCCTCTTCTTCCTCTTCTTCCTCACCTTCTCCAACAATTGCAAAGCGAATCCCTAAATAGATAGGGATTAAACCAAGCAATCCAACCATCCATTCTTCAGGCACGAAATTAACGACATAAGCAGCAACTAAACTCGCCCCTACAAGTAAGCCTGTGCCTAGATATTGTCCCGCATAAATATGCCATTTTTGTTTATTCTGTGATAGCTGTGCAAATAAAATAAATAAAATAATTAAATAATCGATACTGGTGGAAATATAAACACCAATAGCAGATATGATTGTCTGTACCATAAAAAAACTCCTGTATTAGTCAGTAATAAATCAGCAGATTTTAGGGAAGCACAGACACATTAATTTAGCTATCGCTAGTGGGTAATGTCGAACGTAGGAAAGCATTTTACTCCTCCTCAAAATGTAGTTACAAAGTAATTTCTAACTGGAATTCGGTGACTACTTCCATGTAAAGTATAACATACTATACTTTACTTCGTAAAGTGTGGGCTCTCCGAAGGGGCTTGCAGACAGCTACTCGACTTTTCAAGCCGAGTAGCTGCGCACCCTTATGGTGTAATTAGCTGATACCATTTGAGGTTTTTGTAGTCTCCAAAATTGTGACCGATAAAACCTCAATAAAAAAGCTCTCTGAAGTCAGAGAGCTGATTTGAGCTCGGGCTAAAATCCTAGTGAAAAAGATGGAACTCCTTGTGTTCATCGAACACGGTGTCCTTTCCCTATTTTCATACGGATTTCTTACGCCCTTAGCATCATGATTCTTGCTGGATAAACCGTTTATAGACTAGGCGACGAGGCGAAGGTTGTACAAAATTTTTAGTGAAACAAAAAAATCTCCCCGAAGGGAGAATATCTGGTTTATTTTACCTTACAGTGCTAGGAACCGTAACCGAAGATTATACTTGAGTAT